>LKUH01000193.1 GCA_001412425.1 Candidatus Cloacimonas sp. SDB | reverse complement strand
CACATCAGGTAGAAACGTTCGCTGTATTTATTTTTTAGGTCTTCCCAGGCAGTATTAAAATTTTTGAACCAGGCCATAAGGGTTTTATCATAAAAAGCTCCGAAATTATGAAGATCTTCGATTAAAAATAGACCTTCAAGCGCTTTTGAGATTTGCGCTATTGAAGGCAGCATACCATTGGGAAAAATGTACTTGTGGGTCCAGGCATCAGTATTTTTTGCCGACCGTGTTCTGCCGATCGTGTGAAGTAAAAATAAACCATCCTGCTTTAAATTTCTGGCAGCAATTTTAAAAAAATTGCGATAATTTCTGTAACCGACATGTTCGATCATACCGACTGATACAATCCTGTCGAATTTTTCCCGCACTTCCCGGTAGTCCTGTAATCTTAATTCAACCGGTAAGTTGCGACACATCTCTTTTGCCAGTCTGACCTGTTGTCTTGAAACAGTGATGCCTACTACTTCAACTCCATAGTTTTCAGCAGCGTATTTTCCGAAAGCCCCCCAACCGCATCCTATATCAAGCACTCGCATTCCAGGTTTTAAAATCAGCTTTTTACAGATCAGATCCAGTTTGTTTTCCTGAGCTTCATCCAGATCGGCAGCATCTTTCCAATAAGCACAACTGTAATTCATCCGTTTATCAAGCATTTTTTGAAACAATTCATTACCAAGATCATAATGCCGTTGGCCAATAATGAAGGCTCTGCGTCTTGACTGCATATTTATCAGCCAGAAACCGGCAAGCTGAAGAGCTACTTTATAATTGTGTTTTACCTTTTTCTGCAGATCTGCGCGCAAAATTCTGAAAATCAATTCATCAAGTTTTTCCACATCCCACCATTTGTCCATATATGATTCACCCAAACCCAGCTCAACTTCGGTAATCGCGCGTTTATAAAAACAGTTGTTACGAACTTGTATATCCCAGGGATTTGTACCGTTTATTTCAATACCAGCCAGGTTCAAAATCTCTTCTGTCAGTTCTTGATATTTATTTTTCATATCAACCCCCCTTCCGAAAAAATTATCGTCCGCCTTAATCATTGTCAAGGCAGGAATATTTTTTTACTCCTTAAGCTGATAGCGGAGTTGGAAAATAGTTGATGAAAAATCTGAAGGTGTTATTAATTATTTATTCATTTTCTATTGGAAACCAATGCTTTGTCTGTAGACATACTTTAACCAGCAGCAGCATAACCGGCACTTCGATCAGCACTCCTACAACAGTTGCCAGCGAAGCTCCGGAGGAGAGACCGAACAGCATGGTGGAGGTGGCAATGGCAACTTCAAAATGGTTGGAAGCTCCTATCATGGCAGCCGGAGCAGCATTTTCATAAGAAAGTCTGAGTAATTTAGCTGCAATGTAACCGATTGTGAAGATAAGAATTGTTTGAAGGAAAAGCGGTACAGCGATCCATAAAATTGTCAACGGTTGTTGAAGAATGATCTCGCCCTTAAAAGAGAACAACAGTATCAGCGTGATTAAGAGAGCGATAATGGATACTGTGCCGAGGTGGGGAATAAATTTTTCCGCAAAATATGACATCCCCTTTTTGGCAATGATCCATTTTCGGGAAAAATAACCTGCAATTAAAGGTAGTGCCACATAGATAAGAACAGAAAGTATAATTGTTTCCCAGGGAATAGGCATATTATTTTCCCCCAGCAGGAATCCGCCCAGAGGTGCATAGAGTAGCAGCATTGTTAAGGAATTAATGGCGACCATGACCAGGGTGTGTCCCATATTTCCTTTGGACAGCCAGCTCCATACCAGCACCATCGCTGTGCAAGGAGCTATTCCCAGTAAAATGGCACCGGAAATATAACTGCGGTAAAGCTCCACTTCCTGCCCGGTTTTCACTACTTCAGTACCGCTGATAAAACCGAGTTTATAAAATAAAGTTAGAAAAAAAGTAGCGATAAAAAACATGGTAAAGGGCTTGATCAGCCAGTTCACTGCAAGTGTAAGAATAACTGGTTTGGGAGTTTTACCCGCTTTGATCACCTCTGAAAAATCAATCTTGACCATGATGGGATACATCATGAAAAAAAGACATACAGCAATGGGAATGGAGATCTGATAGAGGGAGATGCTATCTAAAGCGATTGCAATCTGCGGAGCTGTCTTACCCAATGCTATTCCCAGTCCAATACACAAAACAACCCACAAGGTAAGGTATTTTTCAAAGACATTCATTTCCCGAGATTCTACTTTTTTCTCTGTTGCTTCACAAAATTTGCTCATTTTTTTTATCTCCAATTATTCGATAATAACTTTCTCATCAGTTCTAAAAAGCCGGAACCTACCTGAATAAGGTATTACAAAATCATATTCGCCCTGATGGCTCAGCAGTTCGTTTTCAATGAAAATTCGTATGTCATTTTCCGCGAAGCTGCTGTATTCGGACAAACAATGAGGGTTGAACATCTTATCTGGTGAAACCATCCGACCGGACAGCATTTTAACAGCATTTCATCATCCTTTTACCTGAAAATAGTTGCCGATGGAAATAATTCCACCCCGGCTTTTCACGTATTCTATGAACTGCTCGTTTCTGATTTCCAGCTTCATAACTGCGACTAAAACAAGTCTTTGATCTTGTCGGGTGAAAGCACTTTGCCGGCAGATACAACTTTTTCGTCGATAACCAGTGCTGGAGTCATCATCACTCCGTAGTCCATTATTTCATTAAGATCGGTAACTTTCTGTACCTTAACGTCCATACCTTCTGTAGCTTTTATAGCATTGGCTTCTAATTTTTTACATTTTGGACAACCTGTTCCTAAAATTTTAATGATCATTTTTTTATCCTCCAATTATTGTTGTTTTAAGCGCTCCAGATCAAATAGATACCGCCCAGAATTACTAAAACTCCACAGACTTTTTTCACTATAACTGTGCCTTGTGATTTTTCGTTCCATTTCAAATATTTCTGCACAACTTCTGTAAATGTTCCCGCCAGTACGATGATGGAACAATGACCAACGCCATAGAACAAAACCAGTAAAGCTGCCAACAGGAAATGAGTGGATGCCACTTTGAAGGCAACCGATAACACAGGCATCATATAGGCAAAGGTGCAGGGACCTAGTGCTATTCCGAATAATAAACCTAAAATTAAAGCTGCTAACAACCCCTTCTTCTTGAAACCGGGCTGTCCCATTTTTCCGGTAAAAGGCAGAGAAATTACATCCAGTAAATGCAGTCCTACTATGAAGAAAATGACCGCAACCAAATAAATTCCGGTCGTGCCCACATCGCCCAGCATACGTCCCAGAGCTGCGGTGATAACACCGACCAAACCGATTGTGATGAGAATTCCCACCGAAAATAGGAGGGAAATTGTGAAGGCGCGCTGGGTGGAAATTTTGCCCTGTTCGTTCACAAAACCGATAATGAGTGGAATACTGGCCAGGTGACAGGGACTGAGCAGAATGCTCATGATTCCCCAGACAAAGGAAGCGCTTAATGAGACCAGCAGTGAACCTTCCATTGCTTTCGAGGCCCAGATAAAGATAGACTCTATCATAGCTCAGCTCCTGTTTCTTTTAGCTTTTTGATAATATCTTCTTTGGCAAGGAAACCTTCATGCCGCCAGTATTGTTGACCGTTTTGGTCAAAAAAGATTTGGGTAGGGATCACTCGGACTTTATATTTATTTGCCAGGTCGCGATAATCGTCGATCTGCAGGAGCAGAATATTGGCTTTTCCTGCCAATTCATTTTCCAGTTCAGCAAAGATAGGCATCATCATCTGGCAGGGTATGCAGGTATCAGATCCCAGATCAAGAACTGTAGGTA
Organism: Candidatus Cloacimonas sp. SDB; assembly: GCA_001412425.1. Classification (GTDB taxonomy): domain Bacteria; phylum Cloacimonadota; class Cloacimonadia; order Cloacimonadales; family TCS61; genus SDB. The sequence goes on along the minus strand of LKUH01000193.1, from coordinate 985 downwards.
AACCATTCTGTAAGGCTTCACTCAGCGGATTTATCGGTTTGCCTGCAAGCTGTCTGGCGATCCAGTCTTCATTCAGAACCACATCGGCTGACTGCCTGATCTCGTCGATATACTCTTCGATAAGTTCGCCTTGTTTCTGCTGTACCAGATAATTGCGAATATCATTTTTCACTTGCTCGTAGCCGGCACCCTGCATCTGGCTTTGATTTTCCTGGTAAAATTCTTCGATCTCCGCTTCTGGTACATCGATATTACTACCCAGTTCGGCGATCAGCTGCTGTATGCCTGTGTCTTCCTGAGCTTGACTGCTGTTATCGGCGGGAATGTACCCTTTCTCGCTTGCCTGCTGCACCAGAAGCTGTTTAATGATGAGTTGCTCCAGATAGAGGTCTTTGTCATTTTTGAACATATCTTTGTATTGCGAGGAGAGCTTTTCATATTCGGATTCCAGTTCTTTTTCCGTGATCTCTTTTCCCGCCACTATCGCCAGCACATCACCTGATGCTGTTTGCGTTTGGTATTGGATAGTTTTTTCCGGTTCTTCTTTAACGGTTTCTGTCTGTTCTTCTGATTCTGTTTTCGGTTGCTTCTCTTCTTCCTTTTCTGATAAAATCAGATCTTTTGTTCTTGCCAGGGGATCGGTGACCGTTTCCTCCCCAGAACTTTCTACTGTTACTTTTTCATTTTCAGCCGGTTGGTTCTTAAGTAAGATGACCACAGCCACGACAATTATCAAGACAACTATGATCAGGATTTTGGATAAACTTTGGTTCATTAAATAACCTCCCAATATTAACGACAACGATCTGAAGTTGCCGAGATAGTGCTATAGTTCATATAATTATTCCATGCTGTGACACTGAGAAGTCCATTACAAACCGGATATATCAAAGTGTCATACAATTTGCGCATTTCATCCTTCGATACTCGACTGACGTCGAACTCATCCTTCGATACTCCGCTAAAACGGAACTCAGGATGACAA
>LKUH01000192.1 GCA_001412425.1 Candidatus Cloacimonas sp. SDB | reverse complement strand
CCGTTACCTTTAATATAATTTTTTTAGAAGCTCCTTACAGACTCAAACCATTACTTACCGACATGAAAAAGATCCTGGGGCCTAACCGGGAAGCAATAATATGTTATAAGCTTACACAGCCGGAAGAAAAAATTTTCTGGGGTAACCTGAAGGATCTCATTATAATGACAGACGGGCTTCCCAAAGGTGAATTTGTGATAATTTTAAAACAAATCTGATTGTGAAGGAAAAAAATTGAACCTGGTAAAAAATAAAAATAAAGAACGCTGGCTCTTTGTAGTCAACAGCGTGGCAGGAAGGGGTAAAACCGGTAAAATATTAGGAGATCTGGTACTATTATTAAATAAATTTAACTTCGATTACGAAATGGAGATCACTAAAGCACCCAAACACGCTACAGAACTGACCTGTGAATATATTAAAAAAGGGTTTCGTAAGATTGTTGCCGTGGGAGGTGACGGTACGATCAACGAAGTAATAAATGGTATTGTAAAATCCGGAAAAGAAGATAAAATTAGATTCGGCATCCTGCCTGAAGGCGGCGGGAACGATTTTTCCAGGAATTTTCATATGACTTCCAACCTGGAGAAGGATCTGAAAATCCTGCTTCAGGATTATACCAGAGAAATAGATGTAGGAAAAATTGAAGACACCTTTTTCATCAATGCCCTGGGATTGGGTTTCGATGCCGAAGTTGCCGAGAATTCCAATAAGATCAGATATTTGAACGGATTACCACGTTATATTCTGGCAATTATTAAAACCCTGTTTAAATTAAAACCTCGAAAAATAAATATTGAACTGGATGATAAAAAAATTGAACTTGCCGTCCTGCTGATAAGCGTTGGAAACGGGCTCTCTACCGGTGGCGGATTCCTTCTTACACCTCACGCCCTGGTTGACGACGGCTATTTTGATATCTGTATTATCAGATCGGTAAGTATATTCAGACTGCTTAAACTACTGCCCACCGTTCTTAAGGGTGAGCATATTAATTATCCGGAAGTTCAGATCTTACACAGCAAAAAAATTAACATCAAAACTGATAAACCCTTGCCGATATATTACGATGGAGAACTGCCGAAATTGAAGAATCCGCTTGATTTCACCATTGAAATGCTTCCCAGAAGAATTAAACTTTTCTGCGAACAAATCCCGCTTTAAAATAGTCCTGCAAACACTTGACAGCCAAAATTCTTGACACAAAAACCTCACCCTTATTTCTGTTTCCCCAGTGGGTGATTAGCTCAGTTGGCTAGAGTACTACGTTGACATCGTAGGGGTCACTGGTTCAAATCCAGTATCACCCACCATTATTGTGTGTACTGCGCGGGGTTAGGTTTATCCTGATTTGATTTAAGCTTTAAAAACAGATGTTTATAACAGCATCAAAACTTTGTTATCCGCTAATTCAAGTACTTTATCCCGTGGCATCTTATAGCTTTCCTTTCGTTCTTAAAGAAAGAATTGAAAAGGATGTGGCAAGTCAAACGTTCACTGCGGAAAATAGCCTAACCCGGGATCAGAAGAGAGGTTGAAGAAGTCATAAATCCCGTTATAATTTATTTACTTTTCTTTCTTTTCCTTTTGGAATAACAGAAAAGAATACAGGACTGAATAAAAAATAAGCAGAAAGAAGAGAATGAATGTGATGATTATGGCGGTTGTGGAATTTCTCCAAAGCAGCGGAATAAATATCATAATTAATCCGCTCAATATAAAACAGATCGCACCAATTCTATGGGTTTTCCGCCAGACAACTTCAGAAGACAGGGTCCAGGGAGTGCGAATTCCCACAAAAAAATTGGAAGGTAATTTCGGCAATAAATTGCCCAGTAAAATAACCATCAGACCCAGTAAGATCAGTATAACTTTAATCTGGGGACTTAGAACATTCAAAGCCAGTAAAAGTGAATAAATGTGAATCCCGGCAAAAAACAGAATCATAATGAAACAGAAGGTAGGAAGAATTTTATTAAATCTCGCTTCAGCTGTCTGGAATCGTACTGAAATCAGCGGCAGCAAAATGAAAACTAACAGTATTACCCCATTTAGAGCCGGAAACAAAAATATTCCGCTCCATTTACCAACATAACCATCAATCTCTCCCTTGATGTTCCAGTGGCTGGGAACTCTGGCCTCATCAGACAGCTGCATCCCCAAATATAAAGCAAGTGCAAGCTGAATTAAAACAATAACAATACTCCATTTGTACCTTTTCATGATTTTCTCCCTGCTAATTATCTCCGGCAGTAATCTGCAGAAAATATGTTACAATTTCCTGCAAAATAGTTAAATTCAGAAAATAAATTATGTATTGTCCCCTTTTTTCCGAATTGATCAGATCAGCATTTTTCAGGATTTTTAAATGTTCACTTACCGAAGGTTTCGAGATGTTAAACTGATCGGCAATTTCTCCAGCCGTCATATCCCTTTTGCGCAGCAGGCTGATTATTTTTCTCCTGTTTTTATCCGATATTGCCTTAAATACTTTATCTTCCCGCATTATTTTTGCCTTATTTAGTTGTTTAACTAATCGCCTAAATTATTAACAGGCGTCAAGAAAATTATCACATTTACTGAAAAATTGCATCAGTTTTTTACATAAATTGCGAGATTATCTAAATTTGTCTTGCTTCCAATCTTCAATATTCTTTTCCTGAGGTTAAATAAGGAGAATTGCTGATGGGTTACAAAGAAAAATGGTACCATAACAGCTATTTCAGATCCTTCTGCTTCAACTGGAATAATCCGGTTTATAAAAAGATCTATGATTGGCTTGGATCTGAAAATATCCTGGTTGATGTCGGCTGCGGCAGTGGTGAATTTCTGTTGCTTTCTGCTGATAAAATCAATCTGGGTTATGGCCTGGAGTTATCTAACCAGCTTATTCTTCAGTCACAAAGAAAACTTCCCCAAACTTTAAAGGAAAAAATATTTTTCCTGCAAACAGATTTCTTGAATTGGCAGCAGAAAGCTGAAATTGATACACTTACCCTTATTTTTGTGCTGCACGAAATAGAGCCGAAATTGAGAATTCAAGTTATGCATAAAGCACTTGACCTGGCTAAATCAGTCATTGTAGCAGATTACGTCACTCCTCAACCTTTTAATCCGGCTGGTATGTTCAACTATCTGGCTGAACTTCTAACTCCCAAAGATCACTTTCGAAATTTCAGGCATTTTCAGCATCAGCATTGGCTGAATAGTTATATTAAAGAAAATAATCTGCAGGTAATGAAAGAGGAAAAGATTCTTTCCGGTAGTTATCACTTACTTAAAATTTCTCAGCGTTGATTTTTTCCTTCTGTTTTCTTTCCCCTGACTCACAAATATCAATTTTTTTGGAAAATCAGCACAGGTTACAATTATTTAACCTGAATAAATTTCTTTACGATAATTTTTTGCTTTCAGATGTTGTAATTGAA
>LKUH01000191.1 GCA_001412425.1 Candidatus Cloacimonas sp. SDB | reverse complement strand
ATACACTACAGCAGTGCACGTTTAAAAAATATGCACTGATTCTTTAATTTTTAGTGCATGTTGTAATTATATGCACTTAATCAGTGCCTTTTGGGATTCTTGAAAAGTGCAAATAAATTAACATTTATATAAATCACTTCTCGACCTATCTTCACACTTTTGAGTATGCCTTTGGTTTCAAGCATTTTAAGATAGTTTGAGGCAATGTTTCGAGATGCAATACCATTATCCACCAGATCAGAAATCTTGCAGTAAACATTAGAAAAAAGAACTTCTACCAGCTCTTTTGAATAAATTTTATTAAGCTCATTCTTAATGACAACTGAAGTTGCGTCGAAGAGTTTAATAATATTCTCACTCATGGTAAGAGTTTCTTTTGCGGTTGTTTCTATTGCTTGCAATATGAACATCAGCCACGGTTCCCATTCGTCTTTAAAGGTTACATCGTGCAGTAACGAGTAATACTTTGGTTTATGTCTTATGATATAACTGCTTAAATACAAAAATGGTTCATTGAGCAATCTCATTAAGATTAGATAAAGCACGTTGATGATCCTGCCGGTTCGACCATTACCATCATAAAAGGGATGTATAGCTTCAAACTGATAATGGATAATAGCAAGTTTGATGAGTGGGTCAAGCTTATCATTCTCTTCATTAATAAACTCTTCCAAATTCCTCATAAGTGATTTGATAACATCCTGATCATCTGGGGGAGTGTATCTTATTTCTCCGGTTAGATCATTCATCAACTTTGTGCCGGGAAGCTTTCTTAAACCTGCTTCATTCTCTTCGATCTCTTGTTGAATGGCTACGATCATATTGGTTGTAAATATACCCTTTTCTTTTATCAAATCCATTCCTAAAAATAATGCTCTCCGATAGTTGAGAACTTCCTTTATAGCAGGATTATGAATTTTCTTTTTCAGGGCAATTGCCTTATAAAGCTCATCATGGGTAGTGATGATATTCTCAATCTCAGAACTGTCCTTGGCTTCTTCCAGAGTAATGGAATTGAGGATTATGTTCTTATTTGGCAATAATTCTGAATACCCTTTTAGCTCTGCTAAAACCTTATGAGATTTGATGAGTTGAACGTAAATATCTTCATTCAAGGTAATGCCTTGAGGAGAAATTTTGGGTAATTCATTATATGCTTTATCTGGATCAATTATTTTATATTTCATAATCTATAATACCCCTAACTTCTTCAATGCCATATCGCTTCATGATCCCCATTGCGTTGGTTTTAACCACTCCAATCTTCTCATCCGGAATGGTGAATTGATCTTTGTAAATGGTTGGTTTAGTTACCGAGAAATTGGTTTTACAGGTCTCCTGTCCTTCGAATATGTCTGTAAGAGATTGGATCGCTTCCAGCTGGAAGGCTAATTTGCTATCGAATTTTAGTTTCATAATTATTCTTGCTTTACCAAATGGAAATAATTTTTGAGTCTTTTTAGAAAATTTTCCTTAGATAAATTTACCCCAAATTGAGAAGGATTTAAATTTGATTCCTGTTCATATTTGACCATGAAATTATTCATGTCATTAAGAAGTGCATTTGGTAATTCTATTGAACCACCCGCAGGCAACAATTGGTAAAGCCGGATAATATCGCATTTATGTTTCTTAATATCCCGACCCTTTACTTTTTCGCCGCGATTCTTTCTTTCTGAAAGATTCATCCAGGCATTAGCTTTGAGTAGAATTAAGCATTCTGTATCGACCATTGGAATGCCATCACGGATATTGCGGTGTTCTTTTACGAAATCATAGTAATTGTCATCGAGTAATATTGCAGATAAACTTGAAACTTCATCTGAAGTAGGAATTGGAGCGATAATTATGTCTTCAGGAACTTCAATTAAATTAGATTTGCGAGCAAATAATTCAATCATAAAAGGATGAGATTCATCATTGGGTTTAAGAAAACGGAAAAATTCCTTTTTCCCACTGCTTCTTTCCCGCTGGCTATAGCCCCCCTTTTTAATAAAATCCCAGAAAGTTTTTACAAATTGCGGTGTTAAGGCTTCCACAATTAAAACTATATCCAGATCTTTAGTTGCCCTGAACTCAAGTCCAACATCTTCCATTTGATAGTCGCAAGCAGTTCCACCGATAAGAATGAATTGATCTGCATACTTCTGAAAGGTTAATTTGAACTTATCATATCCCTTAACCACGTAATTCTCCGGATAATATTTCTTCTAAGGCATCTTCAATTCTTTCATCTGCACCATTTATCAAGCTCAGATATAGAGAAAACTTATCAACTTCATAGGCAGGTCTCCATAAAGTTGGTGAATAACTCCAGATCTGCAAGCAAACATTTGTTTCTGTGCGATCTGGTTCTAAAAGATTGCGGAATTTTTGATCCTGCCTTAATACCTTCCATTCATTTTTCCATATAGCATAGGTAGCATTTTTGGGTGATGCAATCATACTATTTCTTGATAGCGCTGAAAGACCTGCTTCAGGAAAAGCCTCTCCTGGGGGATTATGACCTAACCAGACAGTTTTATTGACAGGTGATTTAAGCAATTCCTTACTTTTTTCCCAGATAGAAATTTTATCATTTTTTATATTAAAAATCTTATTCTTGTTGTCGGTTGTAATCGATCCTAAATCACTATTATCAAACTCTTTTAAGCATCGCCTTATGGTTGGCTTCGAGTAACCTGAAATTTCTGAAAGGGTATCAACATCAAACGGGCCAAAAGAATTTCTGTTAAGCATGTATAGAAGTAAAGATTGAGCCGCAGGACTGTAGTGTTCTTTTTTTGTTTTCAATTTTCTGAAATGTTCTCTAAGATCTATCATTAAATTTGGGAGATACATTTGATTCCCCGGTACAATAAAAGGAACTTTGTATTTAATAAGCCTTTTCCTGTTAAAGGAATCTAAGACAGGCACCAATAAGATTACTTCTCTATTGATAGAATTTGTTATAACATCAATTTGTTTGCGATACACAGAGGGGGTAAGATTATCTCCATCGATTGGTGCTATTGCTAAATATGGATTGTCAAGTATGGTCACATCATAAAACTTATAATTATCTACAATGGCGAAAGGCAAATCGTTCTTAGTTCTTGCTTGACTCATTGTAATGTTTACTTCTAAACTAAGAACATCAGACATGTATTTTCTGAATTTATCAATCAAGTTCATACAAACCTCCTAAAATCATAGAAATTGCACACGATCAACGCTAATGATTCTATGCAAAATAAATGATTTTAAGTCAAATAAATTATAAATCATATACTCCTAACTTCCTCTATCCCATAACGCTTCATTATCTGCATAGCATTGGTTTTGACTACATCGTCTTTAAAGCCATTATCCTTGAAGACAACTCGACAGGTTTCTGGGTTAAGTTCCTCTTTAAGTTTACCGATACCCTCTACTACATCGAGGCTTATATTTTCTGCAAGACAGACAAGCAATGCCCCGGCACCTATGTTAAATACTTTATTGTTTGCGATAAGCTTTTCTTCAATTGGTAAGGTAAGATCTAAACCGAACTTGAGCAGTATCTCGTAGAGTACGTCGTCTTCATCCCGGTCTTCTTTTATATTGGAAATGGCATCGTACAAGCTTTGCTCCAGATCTTTGGTAGCAGGATCCCAGGCTTTGAGGTTGGAGCTGTCCAGTTTGAAGACTTTGAAGCCCAGGTCGAGGTTATTAACCACGGAGTTCACCAACCTTCGTTCCGGAAATTCCGGAACTTCGGCTTGGCAGGCGGAGGGCACGGAGCTTTGTTCTTCCATTTTTTCAAAGAGTGGGCTTTCAGCTTTTTCCTTTTCACCTTTTACCTTTCCCGCTTTCAGTTCTTGTTTGATTTTATCAGCTGCTCTGCGAATACGCTCTTTGCCAATATCGGAAATGGTTTTGTAGCCGGCTTTATAAGCTTCGCTATTTTCATCTGTAGGTTCTGGTAATTGTACCATAATGTATTTGCGGTTACCATAAACTTGTGCTGAGTCTGTCGAAGCATCTTCTTTGTTGAGCTCCATTACTGCATGTGCTGTTGTAGAGGAACCGGAGAAGAAATCGAGAATGATTTCTTTTGAATTGGTAGAGTTATTGCTTATTGTTTTCAATAAATATCGTATTAGGCCAATTGGCTTTGGATTAGAAAAATAGATTTTGCCTTCAAACAAATTCGAAAAGTCTGAATTACCTTGTTGATTAATTGGGGCTGTTATCAAATTAGTATAAGCCCGCCCAGAACTTTTTCGGAAATTCCCTTCATTGTCAACATTCTGATAAACTTTATATTTTATAGTATATTCCGAACCTTCGCTTTTTGTGGACGTTACAAATTCTAAAAATTTATTCTCTATTCCCCACTGAACTTTTTCTTTTCCCCACTTCCAAATCCAACCATCATTTACAAATGTTGAACGTCCATTTGGGAAAATTATACCTCCATCAGGTGCTTTTATCCCAAAATTCATTGAATCTGAATATTGAAGTCCACCACGATCAAGAGTATCAAAATAGAATTTCCCTCTTGTCTCTAAGAATTCATCAGATAAGCTATATCTTTTTTGATTAATTGAACTTTCATCACGTGCCCAGATACTATTTTCGATAGTAATAGGAAGATTTTTTGCGTATAAATATATTGTTTCAGTAATAATAGCAATATCTTTTGCATCATTAGCACCAGTTTTTTTCCGCCAATCAAATTTTGCCACAAGATTTTCTTCTCCAAATATCTCATCACAGATTTTGCGTAGGTTGTGTACTTCATTATCATCAATGGAAATAAATATAACACCATCTTCTCTAAGTAAATTACGAGCCAGTTTCAAACGAGGGTACATCATATTAAGCCAATTGCTATGGTAGCGTCCGGCGGTTTCGCTGTTGGTGGAGAGGCGGCGCCCTTCTTCGTCTGTTTGCCCGGTGAGTTCTTTATAGTTCTGCAGGTTGTCATGGTAGTTGTCTTTGTAAACAAAGTCTTTACCAGTGTTATAGGGCGGGTCTATGTAGATCATTTTAATTTTGCTATGGTAGCTTTTCTGCAGGAGTTTCAGCACCTCCAGGTTGTCACCTTCGATATAAAGGTTCTGGGTGGTGTCCCAGTCCACGGATTCTTCCGGGCAGGGTCGTAGTGTACCGGTGGAAACTTTCTGAGCTTCCCGGCGTGCCATGGCTTTGCCGTTCCAGGTGAAGGAGTAACGTTCCTGTTCGGTTTCCCTGTATTCACCCAGCAGGGATTCAAGTACTTCCATCTGTACTTTACCTTCCGAGAAAACTTCCGGAAAGAGCTGTTTAAGTTTTTCTATGTTTTCTGTTATCAGGTTCTTGGATTCACCGTTTAGTTTTTGCATGGGGGCTCCTGTAATAAAAACAAATTATCATAGTTTTATTTTAGATCCAGTTTCAGAAGAAGATCACGAGTTTTTTCTGTGGAAAGATATTTCTGATCAGGATCTGTAATGCTTTCTGGTATTGTATAGTTTAATAAACCGCATTCTATTAGAGGATCAATGTACTTCTTTCTAAATCTGCTGCGATTGGTTTGGTTAACAACTTTCATTATATCCAAAATCTTTTGTGGATTTAGGCAATATAGAAGTATCGTTGCATTTGTTTCCAGCTTAACAAGCTTAGGACAGACTTGGGACAAGCTTAGGACAAACACATCGATAACAGATTGATTTTTATAGAGATCTGGGTCTGACAAGCTTAGGACAGACTTAGTGCCAGCTTGATCGGTTACTTGGTCGGTACCAGGTTCTTTACGGTTCCTGTCGGAATCATAAACCATGTCTGGGTGCTGGATTAATATGGTAAGAAAGTACAATCTTTCTTGGTCGGTTTCAAAGACAGGATCAGGTGAACCATTGTTCTTTAAGTATTTTCTGATATTTGGAATTCCAGTACCACGACCTTCCGTAAGCCCCAGCTCTTTAAGGAAATCTCCGATACGACTGTTCCTATATGTGCGGGCAGAAATATGATTTCGTTTTAACATCTCATTACTCACTGGCGGCATTGGTCCCGGATAAGAAATGATCTCTATATTATCTAATCTAACATGGATCTCTATTGGTCTTTGATCTTCATAGCTTTTATGGTAAACAGCATTGGCAATAGATTCTTCGACAGCCTCATAGGGGTAATTATAGAACCTGTCTGCTTCAGCAACACCTTTAATCTTCCTGACTTCTTCCTGAATGATATTATTTTTAAAATATGTTAATACGCTGCGCAGTTGGTGGTGAACTGGTCCCTGAAAGATCTTTTCTGTAAACTTATCACCAACATCATCATGATAGATTATCAGATCGATTTGAGTTCCGGGAAAGAATTTATGTGGTTCATCAGAAAATAGAAGAAGCCCAATGTTAACGGGACGGATAAATTCTTCTGGTCCACGAACAATGTCCATCGATTTATAAATATCCAGAGCCGGGATTCTTGTCACATGGTCGGATAAAGAGCTGTTTACTTCCTTTAAATGTGTGACAACATAAGTAAGGTTAATATCATCGACAGATGCAAACTGATTGATCCTGTTGTCAAAAGTTGTTCTGGCAGTAAGTTCCATTAGCTGTCGTTCTTCCTGGTGATTAGCAGGAACGGTAGAAGATAATCTTCTTACATAATAGATCTTGCTGTCTTTATCGTCAATTTTCCTGGGTGCCTTATAAGGTCGAGTATCTCCAGGTGGTATCCAGATTACGAGAATATTCTTTTCCTGATATATTTCTGGAGAGACCATCGGGAAGTAATGAGGCATAAGGTAATGACAGATGCGGTGAAGATCTTTCTGGATCGGTTCCAGTTGATTAATATTTAAGCCTAAGGGTGGAAGTTTTGCTACATGGTCTTCTTCCTTAATACCAATAATAATGTAGCCGCCGCCTGTATTGTTAATATCATTAGCGAAAGCACAGATAGTATGGAGAACATCTTCGGGATCCCATCCCTTTTTGAATTCCATTCTGTCACTTTCAAATAAATTACCTTTAATCAGGTCATCGATATTAATGGGTAATGGCATAGCTCTCCTCAATTTTTCTCGTAAGAAGTTACATCTATCATGCAAACAGTTCCTTTTTCAGGATATCATTTTGAATTAAGAAATCTTTTATTTGATGTTCTTTTTTACGACGACGGCTATAATTTATCATTCTTGATATGTCAACCTTATATTCATCAAACGCATTCCGGAATATTGTTATTTGTTCATGACCTTTAAATGCTCGAAGGAGTATGTCTTCGCAAAACAAATCCACCAGTATTTTCTCGAGCTGAGGAATTGGAACGTTAGCAATTTTGTATATAGGAGATTTTGATATAATGGTTTTTACCACGATAGATTCTTTATTCTCAGAGATATAATTGTCTATGATGTTTTCATCTGGAGATATGTAAACATTCTTAAACGAATTGTCATTCAAGAGATGAAAAACAGATTGAACAAGATCTGTTTCTACTTCTATGAAAAGAGTGTTTGTAAAGATCTGATGACGAGAAAAATCATTAAGCCAGCTTGAATTCCAGGAACAGTATGTAAATTCGGTATAAGTGTTATTTAATAAACGGTTTATTTTCTTTTGTATGTTAGTTACATCAGGGATATAGGTTTCCTCTTTAGAGTAAAGCTTATAAATTCCACGTTTAATTGGCACAATTAGTTTCTCTTGTCTCAATTCATACACTCGCCACCGAAAAGTTTCCTCTTTAAGATCTGGATAAAACTTACTTTGAATAAAATTATACAATCTTTGGCGATCTATAATATCATCCTTAGAGAAATTATTGATCACAGCATCCGCAATTTTTTTCTTTATACTTGTGATTTTACACCTCCAACGAAAGACACTAAACGCTATTAAGTGTCAAATGTTGGACTTTACTAAAACATGTAAAGATAAATTTATAATCAATGTTCAGCCAATTTAGAAATAATATTAGTTTTTTCATTTTCGTAATTCTTGATCTGCAAATTTAATTCAACCTTTTTATTGAACTGAGTTTCATTTTTTATCTGGTTACGTAAAGATTTTAAACTTACCTCAATATCTTTAAGATGCTTTAGCAGTATCTCGTTTGTTTCAGTTTGCTCCTCGGAAGCGGTTACGAATGCACCTTTTACTTCTGCAGTATTGAGATTACGAATGCGAAGAATAATATCTTCATAGAATTTCTTGAGGGACAGATGAGATAAATTTTCCGGTTGCAGACTGGTAAAGAAATCTTTCTGAATTGGATTGACGACATCAAGTTTCCACCAATTACTAAAGACATTCTCTTCGATCGTTCGTTTATCAGGGTCATTCTGGTTGATCTTTTTTAATGAAGCGTTTAAGCAGAACTCTTCTTCATGAACAAGCCACAGCAATAGAGGATAGGGAATAGTCTTCTGAAACAGATCAGTGATCCTGGTATGATTCTTTTTTTTATTCAGATCGATTGAGATGATATGAACTTCATCGAAGATCTGATTCTCTGATCTATACGGTGGAATGTTTGAGTTATCTTGTTTGAAAACAGCTTCTCATTGCATTTTTGAGATATCAGAACGGACGATCTTTTTCTCTGAAGGGCTGAGGTCATTGTTATCAATAAGCACAGTTTTAGGTATTCTTTTTTGGATCAGGAAACGATCGGGAAGATTTAAGAGTTCGGGGATATTCATCTGTCTATAGTTTCCATAATTATTTAATAACCAAATATGAAATTAATTCAAAATCACTAAGCGACTTTATCTGTTCGTGGAATGTTGTTGTACCACCGGAAGTGAACAGACTTGCTACACCTTTCTCTTCTGAAACCCCAACGATGTCTTGAACTGCAGCTTCCAGCAGATCTGTGAATTTGCTCATGTCTTTTCCTTTGGCTGTTTCCTGATTGAATTCTTCAATTAATTCTATATAGGGTTCAGAAATTCCGCTGCACAGTTTCTGGAGATTATCCAGGACTTTCTTGTTTTGGGTAATACCATACTGAACTTCTCCGTTGCTTCCAACATAAACCAGGTAGTAGGGATCTAAAGCGTTAAACTTATTATCACCCTTGGAATTCAGCTGCCTTAAACAGAAAATAATTCCAGTTACAGTATCATCTTCATCTTGTTCAGCAATGCTGTGTATTCCTGTAGGAGTTCTTTCCAGAGTCTCGGTATTTTCTTTAAGGAATTCCATCAGATCCATTTTGAAATCATTGTAGGTAAGGTCTGTAATTGAGATTCCACCTTCCATTTCTTCCAGATCGATCACGGTGTTCTGTAGTTGTTCCAGCTGTTTCTTGCGATATTCCAGGTCATTCATTTCCTTCCGGGAATCTATAATGTTCTCTTCACCTGTTGCGGAGATATCCAGTAGCACCATTCTACCGCTAACCCTTTTTTCCAGATTGATATATTCTTCCAGCTCCATATTGGGCCAGAAATTTAATAGCTGAATAACCTTATTAACGGAACCTATTCTGTCGATCCTACCAAATCTCTGAATTATCCTTACCGGATTCCAGTGGATGTCGTAATTGATCAGGAAATCACAATCCTGCAGGTTCTGTCCTTCAGAGATACAGTCGGTTGCAAAAAGCAGATCGATATCTTTCTTAAGATTGGGATATAGTTTGCTGCGTTCTTTAGATCTGGGTGAGAAGTTGGTTAAGATAATATTGAATTCGCTTTTGATTCCTTTCAGATTTGTTTTATTCTGTCCGGTACCTGTGACAATAGCTGAATAAATGTTGAGTTCCTGCTTTATCCAGGAAGCAATATTTTCGTAAAGGTATCTGGCTGTATCAGCGAAAGCGGTAAAGATCACGATCTTTTTATTGGATTCATTGATCGGATTTCTGATCTTCTGAGATATGATCTGTTTTAGATCGCTGAGCTTTGCATCTTTTTCTACAGAGATCTCTCTGGCACTTTCCAGCATTTTGTTAAGTCGATTCCGATCTTCCAGCAGATCCTGTTTCCAGCGGATCAGATCCATATCCTGTAGTAATACCCGGATCTTATTTCCGATCAGGAAGTCTTCCAGTTCCGGATCTTCAATGTCTACTTCGTCGATATTCAGGTTTTCGTCATAATACTCAGATCGATTCTGGATTTTCTCAATGAAGTTATTTATTTGCTTCAGAAGTTTCTCGATGGTAATTGCAAAGGAGTTGATTGAGCTTTCCATCCTTTTGAGCATGTTAACACGCATCAGGTGGATCAGGCTTTGCTCACGATCGAGTTGTTTAAATATACTTCCTGATTTTAAAGTAAGGTCATATCGCTCGCTGTATTCTCTTTGCTTATCAACTCGGACATATTTCAATGGAGAATAAGCACTCAGGTTTAATCTCCTGATCTCACGATTTATATCTCTTAGTGGTGGAAATTTATTTTCCAGATCAATATCTGATTTGATGTTTATGGGTTTAAGTCTTACCGGAAATTCTCCAACATCTTTTATGTCGTAGTATTTCTGGATATGCTTACGAGATCTGGCAATAGTAATGAGATCAAGCAGTTTGAAGTACCTGGCATCAAGTGTTTCAACCAGGTAGCTTACATTCTTTTTGCTGATCGATTCCCGCAGCCATTGATTGAACTGGGTCTGAGCACGTTTCATGAGTTCATGGATACTCAGTATTCCATAATCATCAAAGGCTGTATCATCACCTTCAGTTATAAAAGCAACCTGGTTCTTCAAATCATTCATGCGGTTGTTTACCGGAGTTGCAGAGAGCATTAATACTTTAGTCTTAACTCCAGCTTTAATAATCCTGTTCATCAGCTTCTGATATCTTGTTTCAATACCACGACGAGGATTATTATTACGGAAATTATGGGACTCATCAATAACTAACAGATCGTAATTGCCCCAGTTGATAGTCTCGAGATTTATCTCTCCAGAGTAGCCTTGGTCTCTGCTGAGATCGGTATGATTCAGCACATCATAGTTGAATCTGTCTTCCAGCATAATATTTCGTTTATCGTTTAGAGTATATACTGTCCAGTTCTCTCGGAGTTTTTTAGGGCAGATCACGAGTACACGATCGTTTCTAAGCTCATAGTACTTTATTATGGCAAGAGCTTCGAATGTTTTTCCCAGACCAACGCTATCAGCAATTATGCAGCCACCGAACTTCTCGATCTTATCGATCGATCCCAGAACTCCATCCTGCTGGAAATTGTAGAGCTTATTCCAGATCATTGTGTTCTTGAAACCAGTTCTTGATTTAACGATCCGTTCTTCATCCAAATCACCCAGATATTCCCTGAACAGGTTATACAACGTGAAATAATAAAGATATTCAGGTGAATAATCTTTATAACCGGTTTTCAATAATGTTAATATTTTTGGTTTAATATCATCAATCATTGAGCTATTATTCCAGTGATCGTTAAAATATTCCAGCAGTTGTGCCGTGGTATCCGGATCATCGGTTAGTGTATTCATTACATGAGTTTCACTTGGTGTGTAGCCCAGACCAGAAGAATTCAGGTTGTTACTTGATAAAGTTATAACTGTTGTTCTCTGAAAGGATTCGATCAGGATCAGTTTAGTACCAATCAAGTTATTCATTCTGGAAGCTCGGATCTTAACCTTGGATTCAATTAGTTTTGCTGCCTGTTGAGAGATTCCGTGCAGGTCGAGTTTGCTTTTCAGTTGGATCTCAGATCGATCTCCCAGATAATCAGTATAGCGACTTGGTTCGAACTTGATATTGGGATTGAAGGGATTTTGCGGTAGAAGAATCCGGATCGTTTTGACTTTACGTAAAACCGGAAGCAATTCGTTTAATGCATAAACTGTGAAGTAACTGGTAATGATCGAGACGTTGGAATCTGGTTCCAGGAGATCTGTGAGAGTATCGCCCAGGAGTCCGTGTTTTTTATTATCGATTAGTTTGAAGGTCATTGTTTTATTTTTTTTCTAATATAATGAAATTTTACCTTCTTGTTATATTCTTGGTGCTTATCACTTATAATTTCGGACAAAATTGAGTTTGAGGTTACTTCTAATTTTTTCTTAACATT
>LKUH01000190.1 GCA_001412425.1 Candidatus Cloacimonas sp. SDB | reverse complement strand
GGTACCGATTTCTATCCGGAAATATTTATCAGCCGATTTTCAGCTGAAAATACAAGCCATGTGGAAACCCAGGTTGAGAGAACAATTTATTATGAAAGAGATATTGTAGATGGAGATTGGCTGCACATGGGCTTAGGCATAGCTTCTAATCAGGGTACAGGTGATGAAGGTGAATACGATGATGAACATATAGATAATATCAGAGATAAATTACTTGATTTCACCTATACGGAAGTTGGACAGGAATATGATTCCAACGGTGGCAGTGTAGCTGGCGCCATGAATATTCTTAATGCCGGCACAACTATAGTCAATTACTGTGGTCATGGATATACAACAGGCTGGAATAATGGTGCCCCCTTAAGCATTACCCACGTCAACAGTCTTGAAAATGATAATAAGCTGCCGTTCGTTACTTCTGTAGCTTGTCTGGTTGGAAACTTTGTTGGCGGCACCTGTTTTGCTGAAGCCTGGTTAAGGGCTACCAATAATTCAACCGGTGCTCCCACCGGAGCGATCGCTCATTATGGGTCAGTCATAAGTCAATCCTGGGATCCACCTATGCGAGCTGAAGATCATGCTGTTGATCTTCTGGTTGGTTGGAATTATTATACTAATCAAGAAATTGAACCGAAATTTACTATTGGGGGCTTATGGTTCAACGGTTCCTGTAACATGATGGATGTTTATGGTGCCAACGGTATTAATGAATTCAAATACTGGACTATCTTCGGAGACGGATCTGTTGCAGTGCGAACTGACACTCCCGAAATTATGGCTGTAACTCACCAACCTACATTGTTCATTGGACTTGATAATTTTGAAGTTAATGCCGGAGTGGAAGATGCCCTGGTCTGCCTTTCCTATGAAAATCAGATCCTGGGTTCGGGTTATACAGATGATTCAGGCAATATTAGTTTAACTCTTGAGAACGTTCCCTCTGTACCTGCTGATTTAACTTTAACGATTACGGCCTTTAATAAGGCTACATATATGGAAGAAATTCAGCTGATACCGAACGAAGGCCCTTATATGATTATTGAGAGTGTTTTACCCGATGCCGGTGGTGATGATTATATTGAAGCCGGTGAAACTGTTTATCTGCAGATCGGATTATACAATTTAGGAGCTGAAATTGCAGAAGATGTTGATATGAGCATTTTTACTGAAGATACCCATATAACTATAATTGATGATTATGAACTATTCGGCTCAGTAGAATCGGGTGAAACAGTTATAATTTCAGAAGCTTTCTGTTTTGAAGTTTCTGAGATAACTCCCGACTTGTATGATTTCCAGTTTGAGGTTCTAATAACAAGTGGAACTGATACCTGGAATTCTTTGATAAATCTTACTGCTTATGAGCCTAATGTATTCAGCACTGATCCAACCTCTTTTGAAATTGCCTTGAATTCTAATGAAACTTATTATGATGTTCTGTCTATTATTAATAATAGCCAGAGAATTGTAAGTTATACCATAAGAACCCAGGAACCCTACAGCGGAAGAGATCTTACCGGATCTTACATAATCTGCTCTACCGATGAATTTACTCCGGGAGAAACAGTGGACTGGTATTTCACCATTTACAATTTAAGCCCGGATAATGAATGGATCACTGATATAAATATAGAATTCCCTGCTGGCGTTACAGTTAACAGTGCAACTAATTTTGTTGGTGGAAGCGGTGGAGAACTTATATATGATGAGTCTGCAGGTGAAGCCATAACAATTAACTGGCACGGAGAAACTTCACTTGGTTATGGACTTATTCACAGCGGCCAGTTCGCTTCGGCAATGGTAAATGTTACAACAACTACTGAATTTGCCGGAAACATTTCTCTGCTTTATGAGATAGTAGGAGACGGATACGGTGAGGAACCTCATGTAATTTATGGGACTATGGATCTGGACTATCCTTTAAGCTGGATCTCTCTGGCATCTTCATCCGGGACTTTACAGGGTGGTGAAACACACGAAATTGATGTAACTTTTAATTCTGAAGAACTTATAGAGGGCCTGTACACCTGTGAAATATTTATTTCCGATGTCGAGGAAAGAGATTACATCAGAGTACCTGTTTCATTATTGATATCTAATGTAGATGCAGAAGAAGACAACATTGTGTCAGGAAATATGCATCTGGGTAATTATCCTAATCCTTTCAATCCAGTCACAACTATCAGCTTCTCAGTTGCAAACGGTGTTAATACAGCAACACTGGAAATTTACAACATCATGGGACAGAAAATTCGAACTTATAGTGTGGATACTTCAAATCAGCTTTCCTCCTATTCAGTAGTCTGGGACGGAACAGATGACAATGGTGTCAATACAGCTTCTGGTATTTACTTATCCAAACTTAAAGCAGGAAAATTCACCAGTACTAAAAAGATGATTTTGATGAAATAGTATTGAATTAATAACCAATAAGAAGATAAAAACCTGCCGGATCAAATGATGCGGCAGGTTTTTTTCAGGATAATTATTTATATCCTAATTCTGAATAATTGTATTATTTCAGTAATCTATTCGCGTTATATATTTTTTAACAGCATTGAATAAATTGTTTAAATCCGGATCTGTTATTTCGATATCGGCACATTCTTTATATAGAGATATCCTTTTTTGCCAGAGAAGGTAAAGCTCCTCAGCTGTTAATTTGTTAAAAAGAGGTCTTTGAGCAGATGTTTTCAAATGTTCCAAAATAACGGACCAGGTAATATTGAGCCAGACCGTAACATTCTCTTCTGCTCTAAAAACTTTCCTGTTCCTCTCTTCTTCTACAATGCCGCCGCCAGTAGCTATTATCCCTTCTTTATGCCAGTTAAGCAGAATATGAGATTCGATTTTCCGGAAAGTATCTTCTCCTTCAGTACGGAAAATTTCATTAATGGAACAATTTTGTTCTCTGGTAATTTCCTGATCCAGATCAAAGAAAGGCAGATTTAGGTTTTCCGCCAGTTTTTTTCCCAGAAAAGTTTTTCCTGAACCCATAAATCCGATAATGAATATTTTCATAATTTAAAAAAAAGACGCCCGTTATAACGGGCGCCGTCATATTATCTCAACGTTTAACTATTTTTTCGTTTCAGTTTCATCAGTTTCTACAATCTCTGCTTTTTCATCAACTTTTACTTCAGAATCTTCTTCAACTGATCCATCTTCACCGGTTTCACCTGTTTCGCTTTCCTCAACTATTTCCTGCTTCTCAATTTTAGTTTCCTCGCTATGACCTTCCAATTTTTCTTCTTCCGCTTGCTCAGAAGTTTCTTCTTCAGTTTCATTTTCTGTCTCAATATCCAATTTAATTTCAGCATCATCAATCTGTTCTTCTAATTTATCTTCGGGGGTTTCCAGATCAGCTAACTGATCATCTTTCTGGATCTCAGCAGCACTATCCGGTTTTTCTTCGGAATCTGTCTTCTCAATTTTTTTAGTTCTTGGTTTATGTTCTTTCTGAGATTTTTTCTCTTCCAGTTTCTGAGCAATTTTAGCTTCATGCTCATCGATAAATTGCTGCAATTTAGTACTATCCTTAGCGAAGAAATATGCTTTAACGCTGAGGATAAGCCTTCTATTCTCCAGATCTAATTCAATGATCTTCAGAGGTATCTCTTCACCTAGATCAAAAGCTAATTCAGTTTTCTTCAAACCTGGAATAGCTAAATGTGAAAGTGGTGCGAATCCTTCAACAACATTACCGTTAACTTCAACATCAACCAGAATACCCTTAGAAATTATTTTAGCTATTTTGGCTGTAATTTCTGTGTTAATGGGAAGTTTCTCATCGAGATTTTCCCAGGGATCTTCTGTAAGTTGTTTTACTCCCAGTGCAATTCTGTGCAGAGTTTTATCGATAGACAGCACTTTAACATCTATTTCCTGACCCTTATTGAAAACTTCTTTGGGATGATAAATCCGCTTCGTCCAGGAAATATCAGAAATGTGCACCAGTCCTTCGATCTCATCTTCAATTTCCACAAATATCCCGAAGGGTGTAATTGTTTTAACTTTTCCTTTCAATTCCATACCAATTGGATAACGTTCTTCTATGGTCAACCAGGGATTTGCTTCCATCTGTTTGATTCCCAAAGATATTCTACGTTCCTCTTTTGATGTTGCCAGAACAATCGCTTTAATAGAATCACCCAGTTTCAATAATTGTTTGGGATGTTTGATCTTTTTTGTCCAGGACATTTCAGAGACATGAACCAAACCTTCCACTCCCGATTCCAATTCTACAAAAACTCCATAATTCGTGATGTTGACAACTTTTCCGGATACAATTGTACCTTCCGGATATTTTGCCTCAATATTTTCCCAGGGATGTGGCACAAGTTGCTTTAAACCGAGGGATACTTTATCATTTTCTTCGTCATAATTCAATACTTTTACTTTAACTTTGTCACCAATATTCAGCATATCTGAAGGATGGTTAATGTGACCCCAGGACATATCTGTGATATGAAGAAGTCCGTCAATTCCGCCCAGATCGATGAATGCACCATAATCGGTAATATTTCTAACTTCACCATCCAGTTCTGCACCTTCCTGCAGTTTACTTCTTAAGTCGCTGAGTTTAGATTCCTGTTCTTCGATAAGGACTTTCTTTCTGGAAACGATGATATTCCTTCTATCTTCATCAATCTTCAACAGCTTGAATTTTCCTTTTTTGCCGATGAATTGATCAAGATTTGGAATAGGCTTTGTAGAAATTTGAGAACCTGGTAAAAATGCTTCCAGGTTTTCGATCTCAACAATCATACCGCCCTTTACTCTTCTTCTTAAAATACCGGTGATTGTTTCATTATTATCTTTCAGTTTTTGAAGGTTCTCGAGATTCAGATAGAAATCTGCTTTTTTCTTGGAAAGTTTTAACCTTCCGGAACCATCTTCTACTGAATCAATATAAACTTTTATTTTAGTTCCTGCTTCAGGAACAGAGGTGCTGGAAAATTCCCTGATCGGAATGGCGCTTTCAGATTTAAAGCCAATATCCACCAGAACTGATCTTTCATCCACACTTACAACAACACCCTCAACGATTTTTCCTTTTTTGAATTTACTGAAGTGTTCGTTTAAAAGCGTCATCATGTCATCTGCTTCAGATTTTTCAGTTTCATCTTCAGGTTTTTCCGAAACAGTTTCTAATTCTTCCTCTTCCTTACTATCATCTTCATCAACAACTGATTCCTCAGTCTGTTCGTCTTTGCTCTCTTCATTTTCTTCCTGGTTTTCCGGTGCTGGTGATTCATTTGTGTCTGTTTGTTTTTCTGCTTCAGTTTCAGAAGAGGGTTTCTCTACCTCTACTTCCTGATTTTCAATTTCTTCTTTTAAATCAGCAGCTTCTTCATTTTTTTGAGATGTTAATTCAATTTCTGTGGTTTTTTCTTCGACCTTGATTTCTTCACTCTTTTCAGGATTTTTGACATCCTTTACTTCTTTTTGATCGGTAACCATTATTATTCCTCCTTAAATCCGGGAATATCATTTATATCATCAACTTCAATGTTATTCCCCATACATTTATTGATTTTATTGAAAACTTCAACAATTACCCAGTCGGGAGTTGAAGCTCCAGCTGTAATGCCAATATTTTTCTTAGCTTTAAACCACTTTTCATCAATCTCACTTTCTGTCTCAATATGGTATGTCTCTACAAATTTTCTGCATATTTTGGCAAGCATTTTCGTGTTAGAGCTATTTTTACCGCCGATAACGATCATCAGATCACTTTCTTTAGCCAGATTTGTGGTCGAATTCTGTCTAACAGCCGTAGCATTACAAATTGTATTGACCACGTAAAGCTCTTCACATCTGGAGACAAGCACTTTAACAATTTCTTCCAGATCATTTATATGTTTAGTCGTTTGAGAAATTACTCCGATTTTTTTGAATTTCTTATTCAACAACTCACTGGCATTATTAACAACAATGGCATCTCCTTCCACATAGGATCTTAAAGCAATAACTTCAGGATGATCCTGATCTCCCATGATTAAAACCTGGAAACCCTTCTCATGCAGTTCTTTTGCCACCTGTTGCGTTTTTGACACATATGGACAGGTTGCATTAATAATCTCAATTCCATTTTTTTCCAGAAGATCCATTATCTCTTTTTCAACCCCATGAGATCTGATTATTGTAGGCCTTCCGTTAATTTCTGCCGGTTTATCAACTTTATAAATTCCTTCATTTTCCAGTTTTGTGACCATTTGGTGGTTGTGAATAATTGGTCCCAGGGTAACAATGTCCTTTTTATTTTTTGCCGCATCTAGAGCAATTTTAATAGCTCTTTTAACACCAAAACAAAATCCTGAATTTCTGGCTATCTTAACTGTCATTTTCCAACTCATTTATTTTTTTCAGCACAAAAGCTGAGAATTCCCGATAATTTTCTTTAGTTTCTCCTTTCTTGATAAATGGCGTTACATCTATAATATCTCCAATAATAAATTTCATTTTTTCTTTTTTCAGAAAGCATTTTTTAAAATCATCAGAATTTTTTATAAAAATCGGTAATACATCTGTTGCTGTTTCTATCGCGATTTTTCCAATCCCTGGTTTGGGTTTGTTGGAATTCCGGGTGCCTTCCGGAAAGATTAAAATGGAATTTCCCTTTAACAGAACTTCTTTTACTTTTATCAATGCCGACCTATCTACAACTCCCCTTCTTATGGGAATACAGTTAAAATATTTGAGAATACTGCCGAAAAGTTTATTTCTGAACAATTCACTTTTGGCCAGATAAAAAATTTCCTGTTGGATAATACCTCCCAGGAAGGGCGGGTCATTGGCAGAAATATGATTAGCTGCAATAATTGTGTTAGCAATATTATCTAATTTATCTGCATTGATTATTTCATAATTATAGAAAATCTTCATAAAAACTCGAACAGTAGTAACTATTATCCTATAACTAATTCTCATTTTCACTTTCTCTTATAATTTTATAAATAAATTCTGTTTGCTCTGTAATTGACATTCTGCTTGTATCTATTTCAATAGCATCATCAGCTTTTTTAAGAGGAGATATTCTGCGGTTAGAATCATTTTTATCTCGCCAGTTAAGATCATTTTCTATCTGGGACAGAAGCAGTTCCTCACCTTTATCAATCGCCTCTTTCCATCTTCTTAAAGCCCTTGTCTTAACCTCTGCGATCATAAAAAACTTAAAATCTGCCTGAGGAAATACAACTGTTCCAATATCTCTGCCATCCATTATTACACCACCGTTTTTCCCCATTTCTCTCTGCAGTTCAACCATCTTTTGTCTAACAATATCAATCACTGCGATTTGGGAAGAAAGTCTGGTTATATCTGCTTCTCTGATGCGGTCAGTAACATCAGTTCCATTGAGGATCACTCTGTTACCTTTTTCAGAATAAGTAATTTCGATCTTAATATCTTTCAGCATTTCAGCTAAAGCAATTCTGTCTGTAAGATCTACATTCTGCTGCAAAGCCCTCAATCCGCAAGCTCTATACATGGCCCCTGAATCAATATAAATGTAAGACAGTTTCCTGGCAAGCATCTTGGCAGTTGTGCTTTTGCCGGAAGCAGCCGGTCCATCAATTGCTATTACATATTTTTTCATTTTAACCTTTTTTAGAAATTATATCTCAGGCCTATAGTCTCACCATCGAATCTGAGGTGAATTTTTCTTTTTTCAGCTTCAAAATTGAAAAGATGAGCATCTACATAGGCATCAATCGTAGAAAGAAAAATTGTTACTCCCAGCCACCAGAGATCGTTCTGTTTCCTATAATAATAATCCGTATATTTATCGTAATAAAGTTCATCTGCGGTAGATTCATATTTACTATAATAATCTTCTGCTTTAAAGTGATGATAAAGCGTTAATCCTATTAAGCTGCCTTCCAGAGCAGCAATAATTCCAAATTTAAGATAAGCTTCATTATAAAGTTGCCCACCTCCGGGAATAAACAAAGATAACGCAGCCGCTTTCATCGGTTTCTTATTTACAACTTCTTCGGCAAAACAGGAAAGCGCCATTATTACAATCAGAAAGAGAATTAAGATTCTTTTCATCGTTCGCCTTCCCCGTGACATTTGCTGTCCAATTTAGAGCTAAATTCCTGTTTGAAAGTGGAAAAATTTCCTGCCAAAATGGCTTTTCTTGCTTTTGCCATAAGTTCCATATAGAAATGTAAACTGTGAATTGAGGCAAGTTGCATTCCCAAGATTTCATCGACACTGAAAAGATGTCTTAAGTAGGCACGAGAAAAATTTCTGCAGGTATAACATTCACATTCGGCATCAATTGGTCTAAAATCCTTTTTGAATTGAGCAGATTTAATACTCAGTCTGCCATTTCTGGTAAAAACAGATCCTTTTCGAGCATTTCTTGTTGGCATAACGCAATCGAACATATCTACCCCATTTTCAATATTCATCAGCAGATCCATTGGTGTACCTACGCCCATTAAATAACGGGGTTTATTGACAGGAAGAATACTGTCCATGAACTCGGTTATACGATACATATGCTCCTTGGGTTCACCCACAGCCAATCCTCCGATTGAATATCCCGGAAAATCCATTTTCATCAACTCCCGGGCACACTCTTCTCTCAGGTCTTCATAAATTCCACCCTGAACAATCCCAAACAATGCCTGATCCTGTTCTCTTTTATGATTTTCTTTCCCGCGCCGAGCCCAATCCAGGGTTATTTGCAAAGAATTTGCAATATATTTTTTAGGGGCAGGAAAGGGAGGACATTCATCGAAAGACATAATAATATCAGCTCTAAGTGCATTCTGAATCTCAATTACTTTTTCCGGAGTGAACAGGTGATAACTCCCGTCAATATGAGACTGAAACCTCACTCCCTCAGGTGTAATTTTACGCAGCCCTTTTAAACTCATCACCTGGAAGCCACCGCTGTCTGTCAAGATCGGTTTATTCCAGCCTATGAATTGATGCAACCCTCCAGCCTGTTCAATAAGTTCATGACCCGGTCTCAGGTAAAGGTGGTAAGTATTGCTCAGAATTACTTCTGCTCCCAATTCAATTAAATTTTGGGGATTAAGTGTTTTTACCGTTCCACGTGTACCTACAGGCATAAAAACAGGAGTTTTCACTTCCCCGTGAGGAGTTTGCAGAATTCCGGCTCTGGCTTTGCCAGAAACAGCTTTTAATTCAAATTCAAAGATCGGAACCTCCGCAATTAATTTCCTTCCAGTATATTTTTCTGCTGATTGATCGACTCACTTCTTGTAAAAATCTTACTGAAATCATTAAAAAATGCGAATATCATCAAGGATATTAAGATTATAAAACCAATATTCTGCAGAATCGTTTGTACTTTCAATGATAATGGTTTTTTAAATATCCCCTCAATGAAACAGAAGAATATGTGACCACCATCCAAAATCGGTATGGGAAGTAGATTCATTATCATCAAGATAAGGCTGATGGCAGCGATAAAAGCTAAAACTGTATCAATACCCTTTTCCGCACTCTGCTGCGTCATACTGAAGATCATTACGGGACCACCGATGTTCTGCTTTATAGCACCTGGCTTCAAGATCAACTTATATAAAGTAATATAATTTAAAATAATAAAACTGGCAGTTGTGATAACTCCATTTTCAATAGATTCGGTTATGCTGTAAGTTTCCCTGAAATTTAACGGCATATGTTGAATAATACCAATAATGCGATTCTCATCAAGTACATTTTCCTCCAGTTTCATTATTTTATTGAAGATCTGATCTTCTCTTTGAATTTTAAGTTCAACAGTTTCATTTGGGCTGCCGGTTATCAACTCTCTCATCTCATACCAGTTGTCAACTTCTGTGCCATCTACTTCCAGAATTCGATCTCCCGTCATTAAACCAGCTTTGTAAGCTGAATATCCCGGAGTCACTTCACCGATAACCGCAGGTGCTTCCGGTAGAATTTCCGTTAACCAGACCTGGGGTTCCAGTGGGGGAAGCAATATTTCCAGCAGGTTATCATCTCTCTCAACCAGAAGTTTATTATTCTCTTCCGGCTCAGTGTATCTGGTTAATTGAGTCCAGGTAGTAATTTCATTAGAGTTGAGTGCAAGAATCCTGTCGTTGACTTCAAGTTCTGTCAGGTCTTCTGAGTTTATTTTTCCTACTACCGGATTAAAATCTTCATAATTCCTTCCGATTAAAAAGGAAAATATAAAAATGAACAAGGCTAACAAAAAATTAGCAAAAGGACCCGAAAAAGCTATTATTGCCCTTTGCCACCATTTCTTTGTTCCAAAGGACCCTATGCCGTCAGTCTCTTCCCCCGGATTTTCACCCTTCATTTTAAGATAGCCACCCAGTGGTATAAGCGAGATTCTGAAATCAACATCCCACTTATTAAAAGAAATGATTTTAGGACCAAATCCCAGAGAAAATTTTTCTACAACTACACCATTAAGCCTGGCAGCAATAAAATGACCTGCTTCATGAACCGTAATTAAAATTCCCAAGACTAATACAGCACCAATTATAGTGATCATATACATCCTTATTTTTTAAGAATACAAATCCTTTTATCCCTGATTCAGGTCAAGTTTTTTGGTTTCAACCAAAATAGGCAGGATTAATATTTTAAAATTATGTTTTAGAAATTAATTCCCGGCGAAATTCGATTGACAATATTCCAATTTCTGAAAAAAGAACTCTGGTTTTTAAAAGGAAGAATATGTTAAAGAAATATATAATTTTCAGTTGTTTGATAATGCTGCTTTTTGCCTGCAGCCGCAAAGATCTGGAACAGGAAATAGATCAATTAGAAACAGAACCAGATCCCTATCATTATGTAACGGGATCACTGGAAAAAGGGGAAACTCTTGCTCATGCCTTGTTAGATGAGGGACTCAATAATGTTGACGTCTATCAGGCCGTAAACAAACTCAATGAGGTGTTTAATCTGCGTCGTTCTCATCCTGCAGATAGTTTTATAGTGAAATTAGACAGCTCTAATGTGATCATGGAATTAAGTTATATTCACGATCCCCTGCTTACATACAAAACCATAAAAGATACCAGCAATATTTTCTTTACTAGAATTGATACCCTGCGGATGACAAAAATTGTCAACGGTTGTGCCGGAGAGATAGAATCTTCCTTGTATAAGGCTATGATTGATGCCGGAGAAGGTGGTGCACTGCCGGTAATGTTCACCCAGATCTTTCAGTGGGATATAGACTTTTTTATCGATCCCCAGAAAGGCGATCAATTCAGAGTTGTTTATGAGCAGTACATGAATGGCGATAAATTCATGAAATATGGCAATATTCTGATCGCTCAATACAGCAGTAAAAATTATGATAAGCAAGCCTATTTTTATACCAATAATGCGGGAATTTCAAAATATTATGATGAGTCCGGAGTCTCCTTCCAGAAAGCTTTCCTCAAATCACCTCTTAACTATAGAAGAATTACTTCCTATTTTGGCAGCAGGGTCCATCCCATCACAAAAAAGGTCAGCGTTCATCATGGAGTTGATTATGCTGCAGCTTATGGAACGCCGGTTGAAGCTGCTGCTGACGGCACTGTAATCTATGCGGCCTGGCATCCGAATCATACGGGAAATACGGTTAAAATCAGACACGCCAATGGCTATAAAACCCTCTACGGACATCTGAGTAAATTTGGAAAATATAAGGTTGGAGACCGGGTACAGCAGCACGACATAATCGGTTATGTGGGATCGACCGGACGTTCAACAGGAAACCATCTTCACTATACAATTTACCATCATGACGTTCCCATTAATCCCTTGAAACTTAATAATGTTTCCGGCCCACCAGTACCTGAAAGTGAAATAGAACAATTTAAATTGGAAGTAAGGCGGTTACAAAATATTCTTGATAATGAAACTTTTTATAATAATCCTGAAACTGTTAAAAATTCATACTCTGTAGAAACTTATGAAACTGATTCTCTGGAAACTCCAGAAAACTTGAAATCATTATCAGATTCTCTTCATTTGAACAGAAAAAAAGAAAGAGCAAATCCTTCAATTAATAGTATTCTAATAATTCTGCTGATTGTTTCAGTGCTCTGGAACATCAGATTGATTTACAAGATCAGAAAAACTAAACGATAAAATTAATAATCAAATAATTTCTCTTTATTCAAATATTTTTTAAAATAAACATCTCTGATTATTTGATGTTCATCCTTTCGCAGGTCAAAATCTTTTCCGATAATATCAAAGGCAAGCACCCTTGCCTGTTTAAGAAGTTCCTGATCACGCACCAGACTGGCATGTTTGAAGGCTGGCATTCCGGATTGCTCTGTGCCGAAAAAATCTCCCGGTCCTCTTAACTCCAGGTCTTTCTCGGCAATCTTGAAACCGTCACTGGTTGAGACCATTGTTTTAAGACGTTCTCTGCCATCTTCACTCAGGGGCGGATAGGCGATCAAATAGCAATAAGCTTTTTCTGCTCCGCGTCCAACCCTGCCTCTCAGCTGATGCAACTGGCTTAGCCCGAATCTTTCTGCATGTTCAATTATCATAATAGTAGCATTGGGAACATCAATTCCCACCTCTATTACCGTCGTCGAAACTAATATGGAAATTTCACCTTTCTTAAAGCGGTTCATTATTTCATCTTTTTCTTTTGTCTTCATTTTTCCATGCAACAGGGAACTGCTGAAGCGGGGAAAGATCTTTGTTGCAATTTTCTGATATAATGTTTCAGCATCAAGCAGGTCGATCTTAGCTGATTCTTCAATTAAGGGACAGACAATATAGGCCTGTCTTCCCTTTTGCAATTGAGACAACACTTCCTCATAAACCAGATCAATCTTATCAGAATTTCTCCAGAAAGTCTTTATTGGAATTCTGGCAGGAGGCAGTTCATCCAGCACGCTTACATCCAGATCCCCATAAACCGTCATTGCCAGTGACCTGGGAATAGGTGTAGCTGAAAGGTACATGACATCGGGATAAGCACCGGCTTTAGTTAAGAAAGCCCTTTGCTCTACCCCAAAACGGTGTTGCTCATCAATAGCAACAAAACCCACTTTTTTGAAGTGCATGTCTTTTTGAATCAAGGCATGTGTTCCGACAATAATATTAACTTTACCGGCAGCTATCTCTTCTTTGATCTGCTTTTTCCCTTTATAATTTCCACCTTTAAGCAAAGCTATCCTGATCTCAGGCTGATTCTCCAGTAAGAGTTTAAAATTTCTGTAATGCTGTTCTGCCAGGATTTCAGTTGGAGCCATTAAAACCGCCTGGTAATCATTCTCTGCTGCCAGCAGCATGGCAAAGAGTGTAATTATGGTTTTACCAGAACCCACATCTCCCTGCAGCAACCTATTCATCTGATGGGAAGATTGCATATCCTCAACAATTTCTGTGATAACTCTTTTCTGAGCACTGGTTAAGTTAAAGGGAAGTGAATTTTTCAAATTGGTTGTATAGGTTTTCCTCAATTGGAAGGAAGTTCCTTTAACTTTGATTTTATGATTTTTTTTTGATCTTGCCAGCATTAACTGATTGTAGAATAGTTCTTCAAAGGCAAATCTTTCCTTTAGTCTTGAAGTTTCCTCGGGATTCACAGAAAAATGGATCTTTTGTAATGCTATTTTTCTTTCCGGATAGTCAAAAAATTCCAGCACAAACCTGGGTAAAGTCTCAGAAATATAATCATGATATAACTGAAAAGCTTTGTAGATGAGTTTACGCATCAGGTTCATATTGATCTGCTCGGTTAAAGAATATACGGGCAGAACAGATCTGGAATGCCAGAAATTATCCTTTGAAACGTCTTCTTTCAGAATTTCAATCTCTGGATGGACCAGCTGTAAATTTCCCGAAAATTCTGAAACTATGCCGCTAGCCCATAACATTTTCCCAATTTCGAACTGCTTCATAAACCAGGTGCCAAAACGGAACCAGGTTAGAACCAAATAGTCATAATCATCTGATATGACTACATTCAATTGTGATTTCTTTTTACCGAAATTCCTTTTTTCAATCGAAACGATCTTCCCTACAATAGAACAATGTTCGTCCAGCTGAAGTTCAGATATTCTGCTCTTGGAATTTCTCTGAATGTAATCCCGGGGAAAATATTCCATGAGATCACCAATGGTGGTTATACCAAGTTTATTCAGCAGCCTGGCTCGATTTTCACCAACGCCCTTGAGATATTTAATGTCATAATCAAGAGGGTCATTTATTCTATTCATAATTCATTTCTATTCACTGAGCTGAGTAGAAGTCAAGTAAAATGCCTAATCATAACTTAGAAGGGGGATAAATTCTTTGACAAAAAAAACTTCAATGCTTCTTTAAAGGAAGTATGAAAATTGTTTTGAGAAAAAAATATAATTTAATGAAATGCCTGGTTTTGCTTTTTATTGCAAGGAGTACTATGATGAGTTCTCTTAATACTGAAAACGGTTATAAATTACCTCCTGATAGTATTAAAAATATTTTTGATAAACCTGCACTTCCCTCTTTCCATTTTGTTCCCTTCAGTGATCTGGGTCTGGAAATGAACTACCAGGATAAACAAACGCTGGAACAGCTTGCCGATCCTACCGTTAAACTGGCAGGAACTGTACTATCCCAGAGACTTAATGCTCCAATAGATCATTATCCTCATACTTCCATGAAAATATATCAATTCCACAAGATCAAGGAAATAAAAGTCAATCTGCTGGAAGGAACAAAAATAAGAGATTATAAATTATCTCCTGACAGATCAAAAATTGCACTATCGCATGAAACTGATAAAGGAATTGAACTTTTAATAGTTGATGTAGATACAGGTAAAATCAAGCAAATAAATGATCTTTGTGTAAATGATGTTTTCCGTGATACTGGTTTTTTCTGGCTGAACGATAATGAAACACTCATGGTAAAAGCTGTGCCGGCAAATCGTGGCAAAATACCCCAAAAACCATTACTTCCCGAAGCTCCGGTTATAGAAGAGACTTCCGGTAAATTCAGTACAACCAGAACTTACCAGCACCTTTTACAGAATAATTATGATCAGAAACTATTCGATTTCTATTTCATTTCTCAGATAGTGAAAGTAAATATTGAAACAGGTAAAAAAATCAAGATTAACCTGCCGGGAATATATGACACGGTTGATCCTTCACCTGATAACAGTTATATTTTTATCGAAAAAATTGTAAAACCTTACTCCTATCATGTCCCACATTACAGATTTCCCCGGATT
>LKUH01000189.1 GCA_001412425.1 Candidatus Cloacimonas sp. SDB | reverse complement strand
ACATGACCGATGGTGCCAATATTTACATGCGGCTTATTTCTTACAAATTTCTGCTTAGCCATTATTCCTCCTAAAAGATCTAAAAACCTGTCTGGCAGGCTTAATTTTACAGTAGCTGTTTGGTTTTGCTACCCCAAAATTTATTAGTGAGTTGCCAAATTCATTTTCCTGATTTAGATGTCAATTATTTTTTAAAATTTCTGTATTTTTTTTATTTTAAGTAAGTTAGCATTGAGTGGAGTCGACTAAGATTTATTCGATTTCAAGCTTAAATTATTAACAGATTAAGCTGAAAAAATAGAAAATTATGTTCAAGTTGGTCTAAAAGATAACTTCTTAAGAGTAATTAAGATAGCTGGAATTACTCAAGTACCGAACCATCTTCCCAGATAATCATAAATTTCTATATCATTTGAAGTTATCAGAGTTGGGGCAGGGATTGATTCGATAAAATATTTACCATATTTTTTAGTGCTTATTCGGTTATCAAGAACCAGAACGATACCTTTATCTGTTTTGTGTCTGATCAGTCTGCCAAAACCCTGTCGGAATTTTAAAATGGAATTAGGCAGCATATAGTGCATGAAGGAATCTTTCCCTTCCATTTGAAGTTTTTCCAGAAAGGCTTCCACTATTGGTTCTGATGGCACCATAAAAGGGAGTTTATAAAGAATCAGCAGTTCCAGTGATTCTCCTGGTATATCAACTCCTTCCCAGAAAGAGTTTGTGCCCAGCAGAACAGCTTTCCCTTTTTTCTGAAATTCTTTTAACATAGCACTTCTATTGATCCCTTTATTCTGGGCAAAAAGTGGTATGCCATTTCTATATAAATCCTCACTTAAATAGTCATATACATTATTAAGATCTTTATATGAGGTAAAGAGGATCATCGTTCCTGTTCTGCTTATATCTATGGCGTTTTTAATAATTTCAAGACTTTGAGTAAGAAAGAATTTATCTTTTGGTTCAGGCAGAAAAGCGGAGACCATAACCTGTGTTTGTTTTGTATAATCAAAGGGTGAATCCACAACCAGTTCACGGACATATCCTGCTTCCAGAAGATCCAGTCCCATTCTATTGCTAAAATATTTAAAGATATTTCTTATAGCTATTGTAGCAGAAGTAAATATGATAGATCGTAAATTCTTATAAAGCCGGTCGTACAATATTTGATTGATCTGCAGGGGGGCATAATTAAAAACACCTTTGGGATAATTTTCATCCTCAATTTTAATACTTTCCAACCAGAAGGCAAAATCTTTTAATTCTGGATTATAGAGGTTTAATAGAATGCTATGATATTCAGCAGTTCTCAGTAAAGCACCTTCCAGGTTTTCCAGATTCTTTTGGTAATTAACAAAAACCTCACTGTTAATTATAGTTAAAGAATCTTTTAGAATCATTATCTGGGTGGAAAGTTCTTCCCAGAACAGAATGATTTTGCTTAAAAAATCAGTAATAAATTTATATTTTTCCAGATCTGTTATACGTAGCTTACCATAATTGCCTGATTTTTCAACCAATTCCCCGATACGCTTAAAAAGATCACTGACAATTACTTTATTATCTTTGATGAGATTGATGGCTGAATCAATTTTTTTAACCAGAAAATCCTGATTGGAGATCTTGCTTTTTTTCACATCAGATTTTAGGTTTGGTAAAATACCGGACTGATATCTGTTACGTACGGCAAACAACTGTTGAAAAAAATTATTCAGATCAGCGAAAGAAAGGCTTAAGCCCAATTCAACCGGAGCAAGATGAGGAAGGTTATGAGCTTCATCAATGATCAGGTTCTCGTATTTTCCTAAAGCTGAATTTTCTGCATTCAGGTCAGCCAGAAGCAGATGATGATTAATAATAACGAGGTTAGACTTCTCTGCTTTTCTTCTTATTTCCATTAAAAAGCATTTGCTATAGAACTGGCATTTTTTACCGTTACAGAAATAGCGATCTGCCATGATTTTTTTCCAAACACTGTTATCTTTATTGGGATTAAAGGAAGAATTTTCAGAGATATCTCCTGTTTGTGTAAAATTTTCCCAAATAATAAGTTTCATAAAAGAGCCTGCTTCTTCGGGACTGAATTCTCTTGTGATATCCATTTGAGCTTCCTGCCATTTTCTTGCACAGAGATAGTTTCTTCTTCCTTTAAGCAGAGTAACAGAAAAAGGCAGATCAAGGCAATCTCTAACTGCGGGAAGATCTTTATAGAACAGCTGTTCCTGTAAATTTTTTGTGTTAGTTGAAATAACTACTTTAGTTTTTTCCGCAATGGAATATCTTATAGCCGGCAGAAGATATGCCAGGGATTTACCTACTCCCGTGCCGGCTTCAACCAGCAGATGTTCCATATTATTAAAGGCTGCTTCTACTGCAAGAGCCATCTGTTTTTGGCCTTCTCTCAATTCATAATTCCAGAATTTTCCGGAAAAAACTCCCTGTTCGCCAAAAATCTCTTCCATATTATAGTCCCTGGGATGAGCTGGTTTATGGGAAATATAGTTGCGGTTATGAAATTGAAAATCCGCTTTCCTTTTGGTTAAAAGGGCATGTTTTTTTTGATGTTCTACCACTTTTTCCAGCAGGGAGGAGAGTGAGTTTTTAGCATAACGACTCAATTCCAGCAATTTGAAGTTTAACTGGAGAGGAATATTTTTATCAATAAAATCCAATATTTTAAGAAGTATCTGCGCAGTTGCTTCCGCATCATAAATAGCTCTGTGAGCATTTTCCAGAGAAATTGAGAGATATTCTGCCACTGTTTCCAGTTTATGGTTAAGTATAAACGGTAAATATACTCTACTAAGATCAAGTGTGTCCAGGGCTTCATTTTTCAGTATTGCAAGATCATTTGCCTCCAGTTTCTTATTGATAAAACCCAGATCGAAGGATTTATTGTGGCAGACAATTATGTCATTTCCAAGATATTCCATTAATTGTATCAAAGCCGCTTTAGGGTTTTCGCCGGCTTGAAGCTGTTCATCCGATATATGAGTTAATTGTTTAATAAAGGCTGGAACCGGTTTTCCAAGTTTAAGGAAGGTTGAGAATTCATCCTTTTTTTCTCCCCTGACAACACGAACTGCACCAATCTCAATTATTTCATCGTCAACAAAATCAAATCCGGTGGTTTCGATATCTAATGCAACAAAATTAAATAGAGTAATCATTCTGTCCTTCTTGCTGTGATATTTTTTTGAAGCTATTTAGTTAACTGATAACGCTGCATTTTTTTAATCAGCCCCTGCCGGCTTAATCCCAGTTCTTTAGCTGTTTTAGTTTGATTCCAATTATTTCTGTTCAACGTATTGACAATCATTTGTTTTTCCAGTTTTTCAACAGCATCCTTTAGGGATTTTTTTCCCAGCAAATCAATGGTTTCTGCGTTTTCATGATAGTGAAAAATTTCTTCAGAAAGATCTGTAGATTTAATGAAGGAGT
Organism: Candidatus Cloacimonas sp. SDB; assembly: GCA_001412425.1. Classification (GTDB taxonomy): domain Bacteria; phylum Cloacimonadota; class Cloacimonadia; order Cloacimonadales; family TCS61; genus SDB. The sequence goes on along the minus strand of LKUH01000189.1, from coordinate 441 downwards.
CATTCTCCGCTAAAGTTACAGCACGTTCGATCTCATTTTCCAATTGCCTTATGTTCCCGGGCCAGTCATAACTAACCAGATATTTCATAGCCTCGTCGGTAATTCCGTTGACTTTTTTATTTATTTTGTTACAGCATTTATCCAGAAAATGTACTGCCAGAAGCGGAATGTCGCTTTTTCTTTCGCTCAGGGATGGTACTTCTATTCTAATGACATTTAATCGATAATAGAGATCCAATCTGAAATCACCTTTATCTACTTTATCTTTCAATGAAACATTGGTGGCACATATCACTCTCACATCTACTTTTTCGGTTTTTGTGGATCCAACCCGCTTAATTTCTCCTTCCTGCAGAAAGCGCAGCAGTTTTGCTTGAGTAGAAAGGCTGATATCAGCTATTTCATCCAGAAAAAAAGTCCCGCCGTCAGCTATTTCAAATA
>LKUH01000188.1 GCA_001412425.1 Candidatus Cloacimonas sp. SDB | reverse complement strand
CTGTGGTGTTAAATTGTAATATTCAAGCAATTCTTCATGAGAACTTGCTGATTGACCAAACTGGTCTTCAATTCCTACTTTTGTTATTGGTATTTTGCTGTCACATAATAATTCAGACATTGCACTGCCTAAGCCACCAATGATACTATGCTCTTCTGCGGTAACAATGGCCTTTACATTCTTAACATATTTAACAAGCTCATCTTTATTTAAGGGCTTAATGGTATTTGCATTGATGATTCTTATCGTTAATCCATCTTTTTCTAAAATTTCTCTTGCCTTTATTGCCTGAGAAACCATAAATCCAGTTGCAAAAATTACAATATCCGAACCTTCGGCAATTACATTCATTTTACCTAAATTAAATGGTGTTTGGGAATTAGTTAACAGTGGCAATGAACTGCGACTTATCCTGATATACATCGGTCCTTTATGCTGCAATGAAGCCCTAACAACTTTCCTGGTTTCTTCTGCATCTACCGGCTCAACAATAGTCATATTTGGAATTGCTCTCATAATTGCGATATCCTCAACTGATTGATGAGTGGCTCCATCACCAGCATCGGACAAACCGCAACTGGATCCAACAATTCTAACATTTAAATTTGGAAGTGCTATCCCCTGGCGTATCTGATTATAAGGTTGACCGGCAGCAAAAACGGAAAAGGAATTTACAAAAGGTATTTTTCCTGATAATGCTAATCCAGCAGCCACAGAAACCATATTAGCTTCCGCGATACCCATCTCAAAAAATCTCTCTGGAATTTCATCCTGTAAGAATTTGGTCATGGTAGACCCACATAAATCGGCATCCAGTGCAATTACCCGTTCGTCTTGCCTGGCAATTTCCAACAACTGCCTACCATATGCTTCTCTTAAATTATTATTATCCATCTATCTACACCTCACGCCATAATACTGGCAATATCTTTTCTGGCTTGCTCGTATTGTTCTTTGGTTAATGAATTATTATGAAAACTAAAATTGTTCTCTGCAAAAGAAACGCCTTTACCTTTAACTGTATTAGCAATGATAGAGCAAGGAGATTCTTTTACTAATTCTGCCTGATCTAGCGCATCAACAATCTCAGACATATTATGCCCGTCAATTTCCCAGGTTTTCCAACCATATACATCAAATTTTGCTTTAATATCTCCAATATCATATCTTTCCTTAATATTCCCGCTTGCCTGAAATCTATTTTTGTCAACAATAGCAACAAGATTATCTAATTTATAGAAGTTTGCACAGGTAACGGCTTCCCAAATTTGCCCTTCACATAATTCACCATCACCGACAATAACATAAACCCGGGAATCTCTGCGGTCTAACTTCGCTGCCAAGGCCATTCCAATTCCTATTGATAATCCCTGTCCTAAAGAACCTGTGTTGGCCTCTACTCCGGGAGTTCTTATTTCCGGATGACCTTGTAGGATAGAACCTAGCTCCTTGGTATGTTTCAATTCAGATTTTGGGAAAAAACCTAATTCAGCAAGCGCAGCATATTGGGCAAGTACAGAATGTCCTTTACTGAAAATAAATCTATCTCTATCAGGGTCATGTGGAGTATTAGGATTTATTCTCATTTTGTAAAAGTATAAAGCTGCTACTAGATCTGCCGAAGACATAGAGCCACCAAGATGCCCTTTTTTGTCAACACCAATACAGTCTAAAATTCCTTCCCTGATTAATTTTGCCTTTTGTTTTAATTCATTTATCTTATTGTTATCCATAGATTTAACCTCAAGAAAATATATATTAAAAATTTAATCAGAAAAAATGTATGTATAGCTGAGTATTAGAAAGAGCAATTATCATATATGTAGTAGTTTTATATATAAGTGTTTTTTCATTTAGTTTTAATAAGATGTCAGTTGTAATACAACTTACTTTTATTTTAACACTAAAGAATCTATTGTCAAGAATAAATTTTATACAAAAGTATGTTTAAAAAAATAGCAGTTCAAAAGATGACTTATTATGTATTAAAAGAAATTTTAACTATTTTCTTACGATTTCTTAAGGAGTTACTTAATTTTATCGACAACCTCGCGCATGTATTTTCCTTCATTTTCCAGGAATGATTTGTAAATCTTCATTTCATCACCAAAACATATGTGTTTAACACCCAAATCCAAATAATATTTAACCTGTTCAGGGCCACCATATATTTCGCATCTTGGTTGCACGTCATACTTCAGGGCAACTTCAATCATCTTGCGCTCAGCAGCTTTGCATTCTTCTTCCATATCAGATTTATTTTTACCCATACTCATTGAATAATCGGAAGGCCCAAACTGAACCATGTCAACCCCGGGGATTGAACAAATCTCTTCAATGTTATCCATCGCCTCTTTCTTTTCTATCATGAAACATATTACAACTTCGTTAACACGTTTAACATGATCCAATTGGGATAAATAAGGCTGACAGCCAATAAAGCGACGATTAGGATAACCGAAGCGACCACCAGAAGATGGTTCATCTGCTTTTACAGCAGTTATAGAATCTTTAACTTCTTCTGGGATCTTATGGTCCGTAAAAAGAATTGCCTGAAAGCCAGAGGCAATTGCCTTTTGAGCAACATATTTACGGTTCTGGAAATCAACCTTAAGCATACATCCCATTCCAGTTAATTCACAAGCCCGAGGAATGTTCTCAAGATCGTATTGGTCAAAAGGAGAATATTCAGCAACATATTCAATGTAATCAAAATTACCACTACTACCGACCAGCTCGGCAATCATAGGCCACTGTGCAGATATCCTGGTTCCCAAAGAAGGCTTACCAGCCTTCAGAAGTTCTCTTAATCTATTTTTATTCATTTTAATATCCTTCCCTTTAATGTTATTTCCTAATCTATTTTCCATATCCATAAAAGAATATTTATTTCAAATATTCTTTATTTACGCAATTGATGGGCATTTCCCCTTTGATAAATTTACACATTCCTTCCAGTGCTTCCAAGGCCATTGCAACACGAGCATTATAACTCCAGGTGCCAATATGGGGTACTAAAACAACATTATCCAGTTTTAACAGTTCCTGATGTACTTCAGGTTCATATTCATAAACGTCAAGAGCAGCCCCTGCAATCGTTCCACCTTTCAAGGCATCAACAAGAGCTTGCTCATCAATCATTTTACCCCTTGATGCATTTATTAGATATGAACTTGATTTCATCATTTTTATAGTTTTTTGATTAAGTAAATGATGATTCTCTGGAAAATAAGGACAATGTATAGTAACAAAATCAGCAGTCTTAAGCAATTCTTCCATAGAAGTATGTATAGCATTTATTGATTTTTCAAACTCTTCATCAGCGGGAACTGGATCAGAATAAATAATTTTCATACCAAGACTATTACATTTAATTCCCACCGCTTTTCCAATACGCCCAAACCCAATGATACCCAGGATTTTTCCATACAATGTAGTGGCACCTTTGTCAAAAATTGGGAGAGGCACTCTCTTTTTCTCAGTTCTAATTTTTTTATCCAGATTTACCACACACCTAGCTACTGCTAACATTATCGCCACTGTTAGTTCGGCAGTAGGCTGCTGAACTGCAATCGGCGTATTAACCACACAAATATCCTTTTTACCGGCATATTTATAATCAATATTCTCGTAACCAACACCAAGAGTTCCAATTACCTTTAGTCTGCTGCCCATATCAATCAACATTTTATCGAAAGCCCTTCCCAACGCCAAACCCGAAACAAGAATTCCCTCTACCGTTGGAAGGATTTCAGTGACTTGGTCAATAGTCATCAAATCATTTGCTTTTCTTCTGGGATAAATCAGGTTAAACTCTTTGTTTGCTTTATTGGATACTTCTTCAGGAATCCAAAAATGTATCAAAATATTGTTTTTCATAATTCTCTCTCCTAAGAATAATCGTAGATTATTTGATAGCAAATAACGCTCAATGATAATTAATTCTAAATCTATCTACAATAAATAACTAAAGATATTTTTCATTGTTCTCAAGATGCTTTTCCATTAAGTTTCGTGCTTCTTTTCTGTCTTTCTCTTCTATTGCCTGGATTATTTTTTCGTGATAATAGAGACCTGGTTCTGTTCCCATAGCCTCTACAATTTTAACCATATGATTTCTAAAAAAATCTTTTATGACAAAATTTGCCCTGATAATAATGGGATTTTTGGTTATTTGTGATAATGCCAGATGAAAATTCAGATCTTCCAATGCAAAATTCTCTGAATTGTTATCTTTGTATTTCTTCATCTCTTTTAAAATATTTCTTAGCCTTTGAATATCCTCTACGGAAGCCCTCTCAACAACTAGTTCAATAGAACCCAGCTCTACAATTTTTCTATATTCATGCATATAGGCTGCCTGTGATCTGTCGAATTGTATTAGGGGTAACAGGGAAATAAAAAACGATTCAGAAAAATTATTTTTAACAAACGTTCCCTGCC
>LKUH01000187.1 GCA_001412425.1 Candidatus Cloacimonas sp. SDB | reverse complement strand
GTTCTACCTTTTCTAATAAATTTTCCTTTTTTATAATTAGAACCAATATAACCACATTTTTCACAAATAAAATCATTTGCAGCCATTTTTCCCTCCTATGGATTAGAAATTCATTTTATAAGCACACCCAATTTTTAAATAAATAATATTGAATTATTATTATAACTCATCATACCAGGTATTGTCAAAAAGTAAATTTTGAATATCTTTAATATTAATACTATCTGTTGTATTAAAGAAAAAATTATAACTACAGGGAGGTGTACTATGAAAAAAATTATTGAGACAAAAATTGATGAAAACGGATCAATAAAAGAAGTACGCTTTAGTGGGAATTCATCTTTTACTGACATAGAAACTGCTATTAGGATGACAAAAAATGGGCTAGTTTCAGGGACTCATGTAGTTAATTTGAAAGATGGAAGTAAATTTCTTAGATCAAATCCTGATGAAAGGAAAAAAAATAATCTAAAAGGGATGGTAAAAAAGTAGAATGGAAACATACATTTTAGCAATTATTTCTCCCTTCTTTGGTGCTTTTTTTGCATTTATATTTTTAAGGATTGCAGATTGTTTAAATGAAAAACATAGCAAAGTTGTAAAAAATCATAAAGCATTATGCGAGGTGCAATTATTAATTAATGAAATGCATAGAATATTAAGAAATAACCTTACTCAAATAGATGAAGTCTCAAAAGGTTTTAAAAGACAATTAGAAACAGAAGTCCCAATAATAACATCAAATAGACCAGGAGTATTTTTAACTGAGTTTAATAAATTATCTGATATTATCAATGAAAGCTATGTAAATGATTTTATTACAATGATTTATCAAGCAAAAAGTTTAAATCGAGATATAGAAGGAATTAATGAATTGTACTTAACTTTTAGAGAAGCTCTTATATTAAAAAATTTAAAACCAGAAATATATAAAGCAAATTTTGGAAATTATAAATATCAATTGGATTTAATTAAAAAACATTTACTAGAATTTAAAAATGTTATACTAAAAAATCTAGCTATTTGTAGAATATTAACAAGAAATTCCAATCCTAAATGGAATAAATTAAATTATTTCCATGAGAAAAAGAAATATCAAAAAAATTTTGAAAATATAATATCTAAAGAACTGAATAAATTAGCTGAAGAAGTTTAAGAATTATTTTATTTTTAAAACATGATGTTTGAGAATTTTTAAATAAACTCTAATCTTTTTATCGTCAACACAATCTATAATATTATGAACCCTTTTATATTCCTTCTTGTCAGCAAAATAATTAATCGGATAACTTGTTAAAAGATCAATATATAGAAACATCATTCTAAAAAATACCCATTTAAAATATTCATTATAAAATGAAGAAGCATCAATCTTCTCGATAAAGGCTTTTTCATTATGTATTTCTTTGTTCAACATATTAATATTAAATTTATCCCTATTTATTGAATAAAATATATCTTTAAGGTTTATAAAAATTCTATTTTTTATATACAATTTTATTTTTCCTGATTTTAGCATATTTAAAATAATGTCATTCTGTAATGGAAAAAAATACTGATTCGTAGCTATTTCTCTATTCAAATTAGAATAATTTACAATATCAAATAATTTATCTCTTATAACATCACTATCTGTAGGGTTTGGATAATAACTGTCATCATTTAAATTTTTTAAGATGTTATATAGATTAATAAACAACAATATTTCATTTTTTTTTGCTTTATTTGAATTTAGAAATGATTCTCTAATATTTAAATTCAATTTTAATTCAACAAATAAAGCATTTATTATTGCAATTTTTTCATTTCTATTAATCCAGTACCACTGAAAAATACCCCAAAAAAAACCTAATAATGCTAAAATGAAAAAGAGTATTTGTAAAAGTAAGGTTATATTTTGAGCTAATGATGTATCCATGTAATATTGAATAATTAATTAGATTGTTCTACCAAATAATTTATAAATGCACAACAGATAACAAGCATATATTTTGCATCTGCAAAAGTAATGTCTGATTTTTCTAAAAGGCTATGCCTTATACCACTTTTATCACTTGTAAAACCATATAATTCCTGCCAAGCTTTTTCTTGAGCATTATGAAGGTTAATGTCATTTTCTTTCAATTTCTTTAATACTTTTCCTAAAGTTGCTTTATTATCATTTGTGATTATTTTACATAATGATTCAACAGCTGAAATTGATTCTTTTATTGAATTTCTATAATCAGGTTTTTCTCTATCAGATAATTTACTTAATGCATCTTTTATATGTTCTTTAACTGGATAATATTTATCTATGGATTTTAAAACAGTTTTAATTGATTTTAATTCAATTTCATTTGTAATAGGTACTATTTGTTCTTCAACAAATCTATAAGCTGAAAATTCTTGTTCAAAAATTTTATTAATTTCTTCAATAAATTCCTTTTTATCATTAAAATTATTAGAAGTTAATTGATCAGCAATAAACTCTACTAAATCATATATTTCATTCCATTTTGCTAATTTATAAAAAAATTCCTCTATAGTTTTATTATAAGTAGAAAAATCAATTGGTATTTCATTAATTTTTAATTTTAGAAAGTTGAGCCAAATCTTTTTGAATTTTTCTGATTTTTTTGGGTAACTTTGTCTATATTTCCCATGGAAATTTGTTAATTTTAATTGTTCTTTAATCAAGAACTCTTCATATATTAAAGACCATAATTTGTTTTTCAAATCACGATCAATTGATTCAAATTGAATTTCTTTATGTAATGGTTTATATCCCATTCTTTGAGAAAATGAATATTTTCTATTTTTCATCCAACTTCCCTCTCAACAATCTTGATTTCTTCATCAGTTAAACCATAAAGATCGTAAGCAAGTTGGTAATTTATTTGTTTATAAAGTTTTTTGTTTAATCTAGTTTCAGAAATATAACTTTTAAAGTTCATAAATAATATCTATTCTTTTTCTTGAGTTAATATGTTTAAGATGTTTTCTAAACTAGTTAAGTAATATTTCAATAGAATTTTCCAAACTTCATTGTAATTCTCAATTGGGTATTTAATGCCAAAATACGCATAAGCGTCAATTAATCCAGAATTTTCATCTCCATGTATTGGAAAAGCTTGTCTGATTTTATTTATATTTCTAAATGTTTTAATAATTTTTCCAGAATTTTTAACAAGAGATATTAAATATTCTTCTAATAGATCAAGTGTTTTATTCTCTTGTATAGAACTATTTAAAATTTCTTTTAATTTTCTACCATTTAAATTAGTTACCATGTTTGACAATGAACAAATTCTACAAGTGAATTCATTCTCTGAATATGATGATTGGTTCAATTGGGATGTATCTCTTTCTGATTTTAAAAGAAATAATTTCTCATTATATTTATTAAAAAATATTGAAT
>LKUH01000186.1 GCA_001412425.1 Candidatus Cloacimonas sp. SDB | reverse complement strand
TTCAGGATTTTTCTGAATTTCAACTTTTCCTCCTTAGTTATTTCTATTGGTTTTAAATAGCTTCTCATCATCAGTTTCGAAGATGGTGGTAAGATCGCCAAAATCGAAGTCTGATGCGGTTAATTTCCACTTAAACTCTTTATTGAACTCTTGAGCTAAAACCTGACCCAAACGGTGCTGCAGCGGTTTGATGGCGAAATGATAAAAGATTTGCATATCGGATTTGTTGTCTCCGCCCAGTTGTCCCGGGATCAGTTGCGATACAATTCTTGCCGGAACTCTGTGATAAGCGAATATCCCTTCTCTCAGGTCTTTCTTTAAAACTGTAAATCCGCCGTCTCTGTCCTGCTGACGCAGGGGCTCTAATCTGATTTTAGCATCTTTATTTTCAGTCTCGATAAGAACTGTAGTGTGTGATTTGTTGTTGCCTTTAGCTGCTTGCAGAGTTTCCTCTATCACTGTAAATGCATCCTTGAGAACTTCGTTGCCTTCTGCATCTTCAACAACCTCATCTTTCAGGCTTCCGCCTTCTACGATCATGAAGTAATCTACCAGAAGACCATTTTTGAAGTTGTTATAGTCAAATGTCTTGATCTGCTCCAGTATATCAATATTGATCGCTACCGGCAGACATGCCAAGCCCCATGCATTACTCTTATGAGTTGGATTTTTCAGATGAATTACATCGTCTCCGGAGAAGAACTTCTTCTTGCCGTTCTTAACTTGGATAAAATCAGGTTTGAAGAAACCGAACTCGTCATAGTTTTCTACGATCTGAGTCTCTGTTGGCAGCAGTCTTTCCAATCCTACCCATTGACTCGATGTATTACGCATTTTGAGCAGAAATCCATTACCACAAGCAAGGAAGTATTTGAGAAATTCGTTTAGCGATAAGGTGATATCTTCATTGCCCGGATATTCAGCTTCCAGCAGCCATTTCTTGAGAGATGAGTTTTTCACTTCTACCTGCATGAGACAGGTATTTATCTTAGCTTCTATACAGCCGGAATGGTATTCATCTTTCTCCATGAGCTTGAGCAGATTACCCATTGAATAAGGTGCAGAGACAACTTTCTTCTTTTCTGTTGATTTACTGATTCTTTGCTTCCCAATCCATTTGAAAGAATCCAGATTTACAGCTTTAGCAGCATAGTTTTTGGAAAGCAGTTCACCGTTATCTACTATCCCAATCTGATATCCGCCAATCTTCTGAACTCTCATTCTGCCACCGTATAGACCTTGGCAATGCGTACTTTCCTGCCGGAATCAGCTCTTGCCGGATAGTAATCGATCTTGGGAATATCACTACCAAGAATGGCTCGATGATGTGATTTAAAGGTATTTGCTAAATCCAGAATGTCAGAGTCTGGATCGGATGAGTTGTTGACATCTACAATCAGGAAAACTACGATATCATAATCAAACTGAACAAATCTCTTTGAAGTAGGTTTTATGCCTTTCTCACCATTGAGAGTGACGATAGCAGAAGGGAATTCTCTTGGGATTTCATCTTTCTTGAAGGATATGTTTTCTGTTATTATTCCAGAGCTTTCAAGAGCAGTGATGATCTTTTGTCTTTTCTCAGAAAATGTCATAAAACCACCTCGATGCTGTCTAACTGGTTAAAGATCCACTGCTGTTTGTTCTTGATCACTTCTGCAAATACATTGCGTTCAGGAATACCTTCTCGTTTGATCTTAGTTCTGATCATATAAGCGATCTGCTCGATTGAAAACTGCTTTCCGGTTTTCTTATCTACCCAAGCCAAGCCTTTGCGTTCTACCCAAGCTTTGAGTGGCTCTATCGGAGTCCAGGAAGGTACTTTGCCACCTAAGACATACTGCTCATGAGGAACATTGGATCCCACTACCAGATCGATTGATGCATTGTTAAACTGCACTGCATATCCTGTATTCTGCAGGAAATTGCCTTTGTCTTTGATATCATGCTGGAGAATTAATCTGCGAGTCTCTCCTTCGATGACACTGCCAATTCGATGCAGTCTGCTTTCGATTGCTTTGAAGATTGCTCTGAGGATTTCTTTATCGATGCTGCTCATATCACTGCTATCTTTATGCCAGTTTGGTTGATTTTGGACTTTCCGGTTTTAAGCTCTTTCAATCTATCAAAACCAGCTTCATTGAGATATTCCAAGATCAGCTCCAGAGCTTGGATCTCCAAATTCTTTTTGAATGCTTTGATCTCGCTTCCAGTGAGAAGTTCAGTGGATTGCTGATCTATTCCAGTAGATTTTATAATGCCTTCACCCAGCGTTTTCAGGTTAAGAAACTCAACAGCAGAGACCAGCAGGTAATAGCTATAGGCAAACTTGAAGGAGTTTTGTGTATCTTCATCAGCAAGATCTGCTTGCAGATCATTCCAGATATCTTGCTCGGCAATTCTCTTAAGCAGCAGAACTACTTTCGGAGCATGCTGATCGAAGGTTGCAATGATTCTGTCGTCAGAGTTCAGGTTTAGGATTGAGATAGCAGTAGACGTATCGATTGGAAGCATTACTTATCCTTAGCCTGTCCAGCTTTTGACGGATAAAGCCAGAGATTGTTTGGTTTGGATTTATCGATATCGGCATGAATAAAATCTTTGCCGATACCGATCCTGCGGAAGCCTGCAATTATAAGACCTCTTAGTATATTGAGACGTGCTACGTTATCAGGAACTGCGATATCAACTGCCAGACCATGAACATGTGCAGAATCCTTAACTCCGCCTACTTCTTGGTTATGTTTTGGGCAGCGGTATCCGCTGGTGATTATAAATGGAGTCTCTGCCAGCTCTCTCGCTAAATCCAGCTTCAAAACCAGATTAGCGGAGATGTTGCTATTCCCGCAGCATCGACATTTAAACTCTTTTTTGTTAAAGAATTTAATCTTGCTCCAATCAATAAAATTACTACTTCTCATGGGGGTATTAAGATTATGTGACAGTATGAAGCAAATCGAGTTGTGATGGGTTACCACATTTTTTCATTGCGCATTTAAAGTTTATCAAATTAATTGAATAATAATAATCTTGGAGGTATGCAGATGGTTATAGAAATTATTTCACAAAAATTAACTTCAAAATCTTATTTGAATATTGTAAAAGAAAACATTTTATCAACAGATTCTGATAAAATACTTATATGCTCAGCTTTTGTAAGAAAAAAAGTGATTGCCTTAATAGAAAATGAATTGAGAAATATTTCTGAAAAAGTCAAAATATTCGTAGGAATTAGAAATAGTGTTACATCTGTACAAGCTCTTGATAAATTACTTGATTTAGGATTAGAACTTTATGCAGTTGATACATCAAAAAAAAGTAATGAGATTCTTCATTCAAAAAAAAAATTTGAGTGAATTAACAGACAGATTTAAGATAATTATTGGTAGTGCAAATCTTACATTTCCTGGTCTTGTTAGCAATATTGAGACTGGTTTATATTGTGAAATATTGAAAACAGAAGATTATTCTGAAATGTCAAATCTATTGGGTCTTTATGATAATTTACCAAATACTTATCCTGATCATATATTCAGACTCCACAACTTGGCTCTAGAATTAATTTTGACGATTTATCGGCTACAATCCAATCTACTATAAATTGAGCAAGATCTATAGGAGTCAAATATGCTCCATCTAATTTTTCTGGCTTTCTAAATTTTTAAAATCAATAAACTGCTCCATTACAATATTTACCTATACGCATAAGGTATAAGAGTATTTAACTATACATTAAAAAGCATATTTTTTAAAAAGCCAAATATTATCAAAGTTGTTTTTGAGAGTATCCTATATCTTTTCAAATATAACTCTATTTAATATTTGATTTTTATTGAATTGTTATAATTTCTTTTGTAACTATAAGCTATATATTTGTTTTTTTTGTAGTATAAGATAAATTAGAGCATCTACAGCTGAGGGTGTCATGTTGGTAATTATTTTTCGGGGGATGAGTGCTTGAAAATTAATCTTGACTTATGAATCTTACTATTATAATTTTTGTGTAGCTAATGATAATAGCATTACTTTGTAAATATTAAGCGTTTTCGAAAGATATTATTTATAACTTTTAATATGTGAAATTTATATATTTATATATTATAAATACTTAGGAGGTCTTATGAAAAGAGTTAATGCATTATTTATGTTTTATTTTATTTCATTTATTATTTTCTTCTCAAATTTATCTGGCCAGTTAATTAAAAAATGGGGTACGCCTGACTTAGCTGTTAAAGCACAAGCTGTTATAACTCCAAGTAAAGGCTTTTATCTTGAAGGAGATGTAATCGAATTTAATATATCATTTGAACTGGATAATGAAATGCCTGCATTCCAAATAGGTTGTCAAGTGGATATTGTGAATGAAAACGTTTCTGGTTATGAAAATGATTATTTCAGAGTTTTAAGTTCAACTTTAGATACAATTTTAGTAATAAATGAATCATCTAGTGTATTAAATGGCTTAATTATAGTTAAGACAAAAAAAGACCTTGAGTATGTAATGATTAGTTTTGATGCATATAAAGTTGAAGATAATAATTATAATATCCAACAGAAAATAAATGAAGGGGAAATACCTCCTGATTATCCAAATCTTGATTGGTATAGATCACATACAACCTATAAAAGAATATCATTTTACAGTAATACTACAGGATTACCCTCCCCCAAAAAATATCCGTTAAAAGAATTAGATGAAGGTAGACTATATTATAATCTGATGTTTCAATCTTTTTTTCATATTTGTTTTTTTAACGAGGATGGTAATTACGAAAATATTACAAGTTTACAAGTATATAATACATCTACGCAACCAGCTTTTCATTTAGAAGGACTTTATGCTCCTGAGATAATTCATGATCAGGATTCTGGTGCAATATTAGCCAAAGTTCGTACGAAAGAGTTTTTTTCGTATGGACAAAATCTAGTTACTGGAACTGTTGCTTTAACTTATGATAATAGTGATTTAGGGTATGAAGTATATACCGATTATGAATTCATAATAATTAATGGAGTAAATTTAACATTTACTTTGGAATTTGAAAAAAATGATCTTGTTTTTGATTCTCCGGAAGGTTTTTTGAACCTTTATAGTTGTTGGTATATGAATTGGAATGATTGTAATGAATATGATCCTAGTTGGTTATTAGATCAAAATCCAATTTATAGCGAACAACTTACACCTTACCAAAATGATGAATATTCACAAATTGAAATTACCAATTTCCAAAGTGGATTTATGGGCTTTGAAATAGTTTATTCAAAAGAATTTTTGACTTTACTCGAACTACCAGGTGAAGATGAGACTGTTCCTATTAATGAACTAATACAAAAGAAATATTGGGTTACTATTTACCATCCTGAGGTTTATTATACTAATGAAGGTAGTTATAATGCAATATTTAGCATCGGAATGTGTCAATCAATCTTGGACACTTTAGTAGTTTAATATTTTTCATAATTCCTTCACCATATTTTCGATATTTTCAGGTTTATTGATCCAGACAGATTTAGACAGATTTTTCAGA
>LKUH01000185.1 GCA_001412425.1 Candidatus Cloacimonas sp. SDB | reverse complement strand
GGGATCAGTTTTTTAAATGTTTTACTCGCGTTAGGTTCTTTGCTTTGCGAGAAATCTTTGCTTATTCGAATTTTTCTTAATTGGAAAAAAAGCAGAATTGAAGCAATTATTCCCAGGGGCATTAGACGATAAGAACCTTCCAGTCCCCAGATGGAAACCGCACCAAGAATAACCAGAGGACCTAATGTCCGGGCCAGTTCACCTCCCAGCATATAATAACTCATTCCTTTACCGATCTGATCATGAGACACATGCTTTATCATAACAGGGGCAGGTACATGAAAAAGTGCGGAACTGATGCCGGCAACAAAAAGCAGAATTACTAACAGAATGTAATGTTGAGCTACTCCAAGCAGACTCATGGTAACTGAAGTGACTGCCGGGGCTATAATTATGAAGTATCTGACACTTATTTTGTCTGCCATCAAACCAATGAGAGGATTCATCAGGGAAGGTATCCTTCTGATAAAATCAAGCAATCCCGCCTGAAAAACCGTCATCCCCAGCTTATTGATCAACAAAGGCAGGATCGGAGCCAGAAAAGCCGAATAAATGTCATGCAGCAAATGCGCTGCAGAAACAGTTATTACATGAGGAAGTTCAATTTTCTTCTGCATCACTTACCAGCCGGACAACAAAAGGGAATAGCCGAATATTAAGCCTATTATCAGATTTATCAGCTTCACAAAAAAGAATCCCCTTTTGGTTTCTGCCAGCAAAGGAATCATACCATGACCATCCTGAACAATGGAGCTGGTGAGTAGAATACTGAAAGGAATACTTCCCTGGGCAAATAATGTAACAAAGATAAAATGAGGGCCAGATTCCGGAATTAAACCGATAAGAGCAGCGATTAATAGAATAAAATATTTGTTGGAAGAAATAATCTGATTTATATCCCAATGAATTAGAAGCAGATTTATTACAAACAGTGCTGCAAAAGTCCAGAGGAATATTTTAGGAATATGAACTTTTACGATATGATTCCATAAATGTTCTTCCATAAAATGATTGGGAACTGTGATAACAATAAAAAGAGCTATAACAGAAGTAATAATTATTGTGTATCTGATCCAATTTTTGGCATCATGGGCAATTTCTCCGCTTAAGAATCCCAACAGCAGAAGAGAAATGACCAGAATAAGAAGAGCTCTCTGCAGAGAAATTTTTTTAAGGTGCTGGAA
>LKUH01000184.1 GCA_001412425.1 Candidatus Cloacimonas sp. SDB | reverse complement strand
TGTGATTCTATTATTGTTGGAAATCCAGAAATAGATATGGAGGTAGAAACTAAGAGAGTTGAAGATGCAGTACTTGATTTTTGGTCGTTTATCGATTCTCAAGACAGATGCGCTTCAGCTTGGGCTTGTGCTCCGGATAATGATTCAGGAAATCCAGCACGCGATGGGTTTGTCGAACCATATTTTGATAGTATCGATTTACTTAAACAATTATGTCCTAATGTAGTTATTGATGTATATGCTTATATCCGGGATATTTCTTTTATATGGGATGAGTCAGGTGATCCCAGGGCGATAGTAAATATTCAAGTGAATAGAATTGTTATGGGCTGTGGTGATTTAAACAGTACAAAAGCTAAATTTGGGACCATGGAATTAACATATTGTTATGTCGGATATTATGATGAAGGGTGGTTTGTAGACAAAATAGATATAGATCTTTGGAATTAATATATTTTTTTGTCTGATTACCTTATGATGATGGGTGGCATGTAGACAAACATGTAGACAAAGTAGATATAGACCCTTTTAGATATAGATATTCAACTAAGAAGCAAACAAGTAAATTTAAATGATAAGAAGGAGTTTCCCTATGAAACATTTGAGTAAGTACCTGTCTTTCAGTATATTGTTTCTCATGATAATTGTATTGAGTAGTTGCGAAGGTCTCTCTCCTGTCAGCGATATATCCGAGGGGAATCCAGATGCCCAATGTCCACAAGCCGGTTATATCTATCATGGAAGTACATATAATCCTATTTGGGTTAATGGCTATAGTATCGGTGATGGAAGTCAATATCTGTATCAAGATAACATGTATCTCAATGCTGACCAAAGTAGGGGAATCTCAGAAAGAAGTTATGTTACTGACAATCCAATAGACCTCACCTGTATCAATAGTGTAGTTATAGATTGGGAAAATGTTGGATGGGATTGGGATAACAATCGAAGTTATCTTGTTTTATCCTCTTATTCTAAATATGGTAAATATGATGATAATGAAATAAATTTTGAAAGGATCAGGCCCTTCACTAGAAGAATTGATACTTTGGATGTCAGCGCTTTAACAGGCAACTATTATATCAGGATTCATGCCATAGATGATGGAACAGACGGTACATCAACAATTAACGTATATAGTGTTGAATTACTTGAATAGCAAAATGGTAAGGAAGATTGGAAGGCTGGAGAAATACA
>LKUH01000183.1 GCA_001412425.1 Candidatus Cloacimonas sp. SDB | reverse complement strand
ATTATAAAAAAAACTCATTGATATAATTAATAAAAAAAAAGGAGAAGCTTAAGCTCCTCCTTTAAATATAACCTAAAGCTATATTTTTTACATACCCGGCCACAGAGTAATGATGATATTTGCACCCTTACCTGCTCCACGGATAGTGTAAGCAGCGGCAGACGCGGCAGCAGGATGATCATATCCCACTTGACCTTCTGCGGGAGCAGCACCATCCATATACGCAGATACTGTACCATCAAATGGATTTTTCATGGTGGAGGGAATAGCATCTGGATAACCGGTAGCTACTGCAGCCATAGTTCCAGGATACATTCCATCTTCCAATGTTGCATAATCCTCAGCCACTAACTGAAGAGTATGAGCATTGGCTTTTACCTCTGACTCTTTGGCTCTGTCTTTCAGTCTGATGAAGTTGGGGATGGCAATTGCGGCTAAGATTCCGATAATTACCACTA
Organism: Candidatus Cloacimonas sp. SDB; assembly: GCA_001412425.1. Lineage (GTDB taxonomy): Bacteria > Cloacimonadota > Cloacimonadia > Cloacimonadales > TCS61 > SDB. The sequence continues at coordinate 1,041 of LKUH01000183.1, read as the reverse complement.
CAACCATCAGCTCAATCAATGAAAAACCTTTCTTCATCTCATCCTCCTTCAAGGTTTTGTTGTTTTCTTAATCATTAATATATAAGCAATTTACGTGCCAAATAAGAAAAGGCATCGTAAATTTCTTAATCACGTTAAATAACCAGTAATTCACTAATTTCTCTTTTGCATAATGCAAAAATAAACTTATTTTTTTGCAATGTGCAATATCCGTTTTACAACTTATTAATTTCATCAATAACAATTATATTAAAAAATTAAAATAAATCAATGAAAAAATTCAGATAGTTTTTGATAACTGATAACTTAGATATTTCTTATCTTATTATATCAGAAAGCTTAGACTAATTAATTATAAAAAAATTACAATATCACTAGTATTTGAAAAATTCTTTTGGCTGCCCCTTGACACCTCTTGATTTTTTTTTATCTTTTACTTTTAGAAATAATGAAAAGGTTTTTATTTAACATTATTACCTATATTTCAAGGAGGTATAAGAATGGCAGTTAATCTGAAGCCAGTAAACCGTAAGCTGATTGTGCAGAGAGAAGAGGAAAAAGAGGTGAAAAAAGGGGGTATAATAATCCCCGACACCGCCAAAGAAAAACCTCAAAGAGGCAAAGTGATAGCGGTTGCCGATGTAAAAAAAGACGATGATCCCATGCCGGTAAAAGCAGGAGATGTAATTTTATTCGGCAAGTATGCAGGAACTGAGATTAATGTAGATGATCAGGAATTCCTAATTTTAAATGAAGATGAAATTCTGGCTATCGTTCAAGGATAAACTAAGAGGAGGATATTAATGGCTGCAAAAGAAATAATATTTGGAGAAGAAGCCCGAGATGCCGTAGCCAAGGGAGTGGAAAAACTATCTAAAGCAGTTAAGGCTACCTTAGGTCCCAAGGGCAGAAATGTAGTAATAGACAGGAAATTTGGCTCTCCCCTGGTGACCAAAGACGGGGTAACCGTAGCCAAGGAAATTGAATTAGAAAATGCTTTTGAAAATATGGGAGCTCAAATGGTTAGAGAAGTAGCTTCCA
>LKUH01000182.1 GCA_001412425.1 Candidatus Cloacimonas sp. SDB | reverse complement strand
GAAAAAAACAGGAGCAGCCTTAAAGACCTTTTTGATTTTTTTCCTGATCAAATTCTCATCTTCCTGGGCAATTGACATGCCGGGCCAGCCCATCCAGAGAAAATCAGTAATGGAGCTGGATGATTTTTGCAAAGCTCGCAGATAATCACTCAAGCCAGAAACCAGTCCGCCAGCACTTTTGGTCAGAGAATATGTTTCATTTTCTTTACTGACAACTACCGGGAGGCGATTGGATACTATTATAAGTCTCATTTTAACCTTCTTTATAAGTTAAACGTTTTCACATCATTTTTTCCATAGAGATATACTTTATTTTTGAAACCGATTTTTACAGGATTTGCCCAGCCTTTATCAAAATTGATTGTAATCTTCTGATGATTAATAGTTAAATTGATCCAGTGTCCGCGGAACCTGACAGAAAAGTTCATTTCAGTCACGTCTTCAGGAAGGGTGGGTTCCAGCCATAACACATTATCTCTGATATCAAGTCCGGAATAGCACCTCTGGATCAGATCCATTGTACCGGCCATGGCACCAAGGTGTATGCCTTCATGAGTTGTTCCACCCTGGACATCTTCAAAATCACTTTTCAGAGCTTTTTTAAAATTGATCCAGGAAAGCTCGCGATGAGAACGGGCGTAAACCCAGGCATGAATGATCTGGCTCAACGTGGAGCCATGTGCTGTTCTCTGCTCATAATATTCTATATTTGCAGGTATGTTTTTAGGCTCAAAATGATAGTTCAGCTTTTTAAACAGTGCCTCCAGTTCATGGGAAGAGAAAATATAGAAAAGCATCAATACATCTGCCTGTTTGCAGGCTTTATAATTATTGGGAGAATCATTTTCACTTTCCAGTATTCGGTCCAGTCTCAGATGTGCACCATATTTCTGATGATAATAATTCCAATCAAGTTCTTGCAGATTCTCGAAACCTTCAAACTGCATGATGATCTGATCATCATTAATTGGAACAAACATCTTCCTGATTATATCTTCCCATCTTTGCAGATCATCCTGAGTAAAGCCAATTTTTTCAGCCAGATCCATCAGGCATGATTTATCAATCACTTTCAACAGCTCAAGGGCATGTTGTATCACCCAGACGGCCATTATATTAGTGTAAGCATTATTCTTTAATCCGGGTTCTTCAGAATCAGGATAATGTGTGTGATATTCGTCAGGACCAACCACGCCATTAATCTCATAACGCTGTCGAGCAGGATTGTACTGGGCAATACTAGACCAGAAAAGAGCTGCGGCGATGATTATTTCAGCACCGTGAGAGACCATAAAATCTATATCATCAGTGCTTTGAAAATAATTCCAGACGTTAAACGGGATAGCGGAATTTATATGATATTGCAGATGAGAATGATCCGGCAGCCAACGTCCTGATTTGGGATTAAGATGAATTTTCTGGGTTTCTTCCCGTCCATTACTGCCGCTTTGCCAGGGAAACAATGCTCCGCGGCAGCCGATTTCCCTGGCTGCTTGATAGGCCTGGGGAAGTCTGCGGTAGCGGTACATCAGTAATGAACGTGCTAATTGAGGTTGATGTAAGCTGATATAGGGAAGAATATAGATCTCATCCCAGAATATGTGACCCCGGTAAGCTTCTCCATGCCAGCCTCTTGCCGGTACACCAATATCATAATCTATACTGTTTCTGGAAACTGTCTGGTAGAGGTGAAAAATATGCAGACGCAAAATAAGCTGATCTTCGAAATGAGAATTAAGTTTGATGTCATTATATTTCCAGATCTGGGACCAGGACAGCTTTTGTTCCGCTAGTAATAAGTTGAAGTCAGTCAAATTACCTAGCTTATTTTTAGCTTCTGTCAGCGGATCACTGATAGCGAAATCTTTCGATGTGTAGAGCGAGAGATATTTTTCAATGATCAGGGGTTTATTATTCTGACATTCTATCTGGTAGTCCTGAGCAATAAATCCTTTATTTGTGATCAGATCCTGATCGGGTTTATCGACTTCATTTGCATTAAGAAATCTGGTCAGCACTGCCTGAGCCATTGTGATTCCGGACTGTTTTGTTTTGCTGATCAAGTAGATACCGTTCTCAGCAAAACAAGCTTTTTCCAATACAGCAATATGATCCTGATTCAACTGTCTGTAACGTGCAACATTATTGTTAATGATGTTTCCATCAATTCCGGAACGTACTATAATACGTCCCGACCAGTTTTCAGGAATAAAAGTCCATTGTAATGCTCCTAAATGGTAATCATGCATACTGACGAATCTTTTACTTATAAGGGTAGTAATTCTCTGCTTGTCATCCTGGAATCTGATCTTCCTTTCCAGAAAACCTTCCTGCAAGTTAAGGATGGTTTTATATTCCAGGATTTTCACCTTTGCCAGATCGAACCATTTTCCGTTTTCGATTCTGAAGGTAAGGTAAAGCCAATTAGGCCAGTTAACAAGATCTTCATTTTCAATTTCCCGGTTATTAATTGTAGATTTAAGCCGATTATATCCGCCAGCCAGATAAGTTCCCGGGTAGTTGTATTCGTTATCGCGGGAAAACTCCAGAGCTCCGCGAGTGGTAAAATACCCATTTCCTAAGGTACATAATGCTTCCTGTAAAGGATGGTTTTTCGCATCCCATTTCTTGTACTCAATAATCCAGTCATTCAACATAATTAACTATTTCCTTTATTAATTTTTAAGATAGTATCAAAAAATTCTTTAACCTGAAAGACATTTTTCAAGGAATATTGCGCTGCTGTATTCTGACCGTGAGTTCCCACCAATATGGTTAAACCTATATTTTTCAGAGTTTTAAATGCATCTTCATCAGTAATGTCATCACCAATAAAAAGGGGTAAGTACTTTTCTTCATCATTTAAACCTAAAGTTTTCCTGATCCAGTTTACAGCTTTCCCTTTATGCCAATCCAGGTCAGGTTTGATCTCAACCACTTTTTTGCCTTCACCAAGTTTAAATCCTGTATAATTCTCCAGCATTTTCCGAGCTCCGGCATAGACCAGCGGGATGTCAGAATCCCGGGCATTGCGGTAATGCAGAGCGATGGCATAACTTTTCCGTTCAACCTGTACACCTTCGGTGCTGTCTGTGAACATTAAGACCAGCTCCTGCTCCATAATATCCAGGGCAGATTTTATCTCTTCAGCCTTTTCATGCTCTTTTTCCAGATTATTCGGACCTGAAATACTGTAGCCATGACTGCCAGCATAGATCAATTGATCAAGTTTAAGCAGGTTCTTAATATCTTCCGTATCTCTTCCGGTAATTATGGCTACGGTATAATTATTTGCCAGTTGTTTTAAAGTCTGTTTCATCGGCGGGGAAATTACCGCATCTTCAGGTTTGTTGACGATAGGAGTGAGGGTTCCGTCATAATCCAGGAAGAAAACCGGTTCCTTTTGTACCAGTTTATTCCAGACCTCTGTTCCATTGGAGAAAATCAATGGTTTCGGCAGATTAAAGTAAGGTTCGATTTCTGCATTGTGCAGTAGCTCAAAATCTGCAAAATCTTTTATAATGATATCAGCATGATTTTCTCTTAAAGCTGTTTCATTATCAAATCTGTCCACGCCGACAACTAAACCGAAATATCCTTTCTGCGCTGCCTGGACTCCGGAAATGGCATCTTCGAAAACGACACAATGAGCCGGGGCCACATTCAGTTCCCGGGCTGCTTCCCAAAAAATATCAGGATCAGGTTTACCTTTGAGTTTACGATCTGCTGCAGTAATTCCGTCAATTTTAACATCAAACAATTGAGCTATTCCTGCCTGCTGGATTATTTTCTGACAATTTTTACTGGAAGTGACTACAGCTGTTTTGAATCCCTGTTCCCGCCATTTTTTTAGTTTTTTTATGGCAGTCTGATAAATTTCTACATCACCCCGATCAATCAATTCATTAAATAACTGGTTCTTTCGGTTTCCTACTCCGCAGATAGTATTCCGACTGGGCAGGTCAGCAGGATCACCGAAGGGCAGTTCAATGTCTCTGGATTCAAGAAAACTTTTCACGCCGTCGTAGCGAGGTTTTCCATCAATATAAATTTTATAATCGCGATCATCAACGGGACGCTTGCTGACAGTTTTGCCCACAAAATTTTTCAGGTATTCGTTCAAGCTGATCTTCCAGGCTTTTTTGTGTATATGCTGAGTTTGAGTCAGTACTCCATCCAGATCAAATATTAAAGCTTGAATTTTTCTTTCGTTTTCTGCTGCAGTATTTTTTTTAAATTTCATAAAACCATTCCAAAAGCACCCTATATTGTGCTTCCTGATACCTCCTTTTGCGTTTAACTATTTGTGTATCATATAGTTAGAACCTTGTCAAGGATGTTTCCAATTTTTTTTCCAAACT
>LKUH01000181.1 GCA_001412425.1 Candidatus Cloacimonas sp. SDB | reverse complement strand
TGCAAAAGATCCTTTGTCATAAATAGTTAATCATTAAACAGACCTTGTTAATCTTAACGGGGTCTGTTTTTATATGTTTATATTTTCCTGTTGAGCTTTCTAAGGAAAAGACCTGAAACAAAGCGGAAGCAATAGAACCAATTATTTAGATTTGCCCGAATTAGGTATGTTGTCAAAATAACCAATCATTCTATCGTAGTGACTTCATCAACAAAAATATTTCAAGATGCTGAATGGAAAGAATACGGACACATTTTTACTGCAAAATTTTCGATCTTGTTCTTCAATGTTAATCCCTGAAAAGAAGACCTTGAAACCAAGCCATGGATAAATGATCTTATTGAACTGGTAATGATTTCTGTTTATAACCATAACCTGAAAGCTCTAGAAAAACTGGAAAAGATGTTTAATCATCTATCAGCGGTTCAGATAACGGATAGTATTATCCGAGGGTTATTGAATTTAGTAGAATTGAATGTTCAATGAAAATGTCCATCAGCTCCTGTTCAGGTAGAAGTTATAAGATTCAAAAATTATTGAACAGTTGATCTTGCGTGCTGGTAAAGTATCAATTATTTTTTATCAATATCAGGTTTGAATTATTCAAATAAAGAAGTATCACAAGATTCTCATATTTATGAAAGTAGCTTAATATAATTTGAATTAGATTTTAATAAATAAAAAAAAAGCAGCACTCAATCCAGAATGCTGCTTCATTTATCAATTTAAGAATTAATGACCAAAATCTTGTAAGATATAATTCATCATATCAGTAGCGTCTTCAATATTCATATAAGATAGTGGAAAACTGAAGATTGCACAATTGTTAGTGTTGTTATGGCTTGAGTATTTCAGGCCAACCGGCAGATTATTGAATTGATCAAACTGTTCCTGGGTAGGCGGGAAAGTATCGGAGTCTACAGATTTGCAGCCATAACGATAGATTATTTCAGAAGAAATAATATTTTCTTGAAAATATGATACTGGTCCCAATCCTCCATAAATATTTAAGAGGTTATTGAATCCAGGTATTTGCAACGCAATATCAAGAGATTGATCAGTGGTTGATACAGCATTGATAAAGAAAGGATTATTAGGCCAGTTTTCTGAAGCTTTAATTATTACGTTTTCTTCCAGCAGTGGAATTCCGAAATATTCTTCTAAAAGAGGAAAACCGTTTGCACGTAATTTATTTTGCAGAGTACTTAGATTAGACCCTCCACTGAGAATAATATTACCTCCTTGAGTAAGGTATATCTTAAATGATTCATATTCTTTCCAAAATGATGTTTCATTAACCGGATTATCAGAATGAAAAATAATTGTTTTGTAAGACTGTATCTCAGCAGGTGAAATTACAGATTTTTTATAATGCAGATCGAAAAGGTTTAACTGAGTTGATACTATGGTTTTCAATTCTATAAGATCAATGTATCCTGGATCGGAGTCAAAATCTGAAATTATTGAATTATAAAAATCATCGATATAAGGACCTGGTGAGAAGGCTGAATTGTCGACTTCCTCATCAATAATAAGAATACCCTGTTTTTCATTGTTTACAACAGGTTCATAAATGTGGAACGTAAAGACATCAGGGGTTGGATCTGAAACTCCTTGAAGATCAACTGCTCTGGCTTCGAATACATGTTCTCCATAAAGGGATCCATTTAATAAACTTAAATTTGTTGAATTGAGTGTAACTCTCTGACTTATAGGATGAGAAATGGGAACTCGCAGCCATTCTGTTCCATCCTCATCTACAATTAGATTTTCTCCAACTGCGGGTAATGGCGGATAGTAAAGGGGCTGCCCATTCAATCTCAGGTCAAAAGCAACGATTTCGGCAAAATAGGATTGATTTGTTGCTTCGTCTAAAGTTTTATCAGCCAGTTTTTTAAAGGGATTATTTTCTTCATATTCACCATTCCAGCCCCAATGCATATAGACTTTTATATCCTGACTTCCGATAAGCTGATATTGTCCTTCTGCATTAACCCACATGGCTGTTGCATTTCTAAGGCCTGAGGATGTTTCTATTGCGGGAACAGTGGTTGACATAGATTCATCTAAATATGTTGCAAAGTGATAAGTTCCTAAGGCATAGATATCATTTTTCTGACCGGCGTTTCTACCGAAGTAAATAATTGTGCCGGGTGTAAATTTATCACTAACCAAAAAAGAAGTCACTGAAGTGCTGGTTACAATACCGGCAAGATTAACTCCTTTCACATATAAAAATGTAGAATCGACAATATTGCCTTCATCATCAAAATTGGTAGAAAGTGTGAAGGGAGTTTCGTTTGAGATAGTAATTTCATTATTAGGTGTTTGACCGTAAGTATCGGGCCATCCATTATCAGGATAGTCTGGGTAACCACCCTCAGATTCCGGAACAACATTACCGTCAAGGTCTCTTTTTTCAAATTTATATTTATAATAATATGCTTCAGTCGAAGCAGAATTTATATCAAGGTCATCAATAATACTGAATTCAAAGACAACACCTCGACCGATTGTTTTTCCATCTATTGCCCCCTTACTGGAGGACACAGTAGCTCGAGGAATATCTGAATAAGCGTTAAAATATTTAGAAGCGATATTACTTATTCCACCGTTATTATCAATACCTCTTACCTGAAATTCACTTATGACATTAACGCTATCTCCGTTTTCATTTGCCGCGGGGAAATTTATAGTGATTTGAGTTGTATATAATTCGTTGGATTGAGATTGAAGGCCCTGTTTGGTAAGCCAGATAGTAGTTTCTTCAGATTCATCAAGTGGAATACTGGTGTCAGCTCCTGGTAAATAATGCTTAACCCATCCTTCTTCACCTAGAACTTCAAAGCCAGGAGTAGGTATTGCAACACCATCGGCATCTAATACTTTGAAGGAAAATCCTGTTACAACACCATCGGGGTCATATGAAGACCATCTAATCGTCTGCCGAAAAATGTGTGCATCTCCTAGTTCGCTTATTTCATCAACACCGAAATAATCTGTTATACTGATCACTGGTGGCAAATTTGGATTTAATGATCCTTTTTTTGATTCACAAGCGTT
>LKUH01000180.1 GCA_001412425.1 Candidatus Cloacimonas sp. SDB | reverse complement strand
AATGATAAAATAAAAAACATCAAAATGACGCAAATCATTTTCTTACAATAACTTTGCTGTTTCCAAAAATAAAAAATCCCTGAAAATCATTAAATAGTTTGACCTAAATAGTTCACAATTTTTCTTGGTATAGCAAGTCAGGGGTTAATCAAACAAAGAATTTTAGGCAAAAAATCTCGACCAAATTAGCAGTGGGATAAGTGCAAATTGAATGAGAGATTAGAAACAAAATTTTTAGGTTTTAAACTTGCTTCACCGCTTGTTTTACCGGCGGGAGTTATGGGTATGTCGTTTTCCGGCTTGAAGATATCTGCAGATCTGGGAGCCGGTATGGTTACGAGTAAATCTCTCACATTACAACCTCGCACGGGGCACAAAGGTCCTGTGATCGCAGAATTCGAAGGCGGAATTCTCAACAGTATGGGGTTGTGTAATCCTGGCATTAAAGATGGGCTGGCAGAGATTGATGAATTTAAAGAAGGCTCCGATACACCAGTTATCGTGAGCGTTTTTGCTACCAGCTCCCGAGATTTTATTGCTTTAACAGAAGAAGTGAATTCTTCCTCAGCCGATTTACTGGAGCTCAATTTATCCTGTCCCAATGTTTATGACGAATTTGGAATTCCCCTGTCAGCTTCAAAAGATCAAGTTTATGAAATCGTATCCTCTGTGAAGGATATTTCTCAAAAACCGGTTATCGCGAAACTGTCACCCAATGTACTCAATCCTGCTGAGATTGCACTTGCAGCAGAAGCTGGTGGAGCTGATGCTTTATGTCTGATAAACACTGTAGGTCCGGGAATGCTTATCGATACTCTGATGGTAAAACCAATTCTTTTCAATAAATTTGGGGGACTTTCGGGTCCCTGCCTTAAACCTGTTGCCTTAAAATTAGTCTATCAGGCTTATTCGGTGGTAAACATTCCGATTATAGGAATGGGCGGAATTTCCACTGGAAATGATGTTGTGGAAATGTTAATGGCAGGTGCAGATATTGTCGGCATAGGCACAGCAGTCTATTCCAGAGGAATTGAAGTATTTTCTAAGATCAATGCTGAGCTTTTGCAGTTTATGGACGAGAATGGTTATAAAAGTGTAATTACTCTTCCCAAACTGGAAAAATTAGATGTGTAATATGAATTTGAATGAGTACAGGTAAAGGGATTATGAAAAACAGAAGCACGCTCAGGATAGCGGAGATAAGGAAAGAGAATTTTGATATTAATACATACAGGTTCAATTTTGATCTCAAAGCAAAACCCGGGCAATTCATTATGTTATCCGATCTCAGGGGTGGGGAAAAACCTTTTTCCATCTCAGATTGCACGGAAGATCACTTCTGTATAACTGTGAAAAGAGTTGGAGAATTCACGAAGAGATTGTTCTCCTGTTCACCAGGTGATCTGTTATCGATAAGAGGACCTTATGGCTCCTCTTTTTTTATATCTGCAGGAAAAGTTCTGCTGGTTGGAGGCGGTTACGGAACACCTCCACTTTACTTTCTGGCAAAGCATTTACTGAAGAATGGGGCAGAGGTGCATGTTGTTAATGGGGCAAGGAAAGCGGAAGAGCTGGTATTTTGTGAAAAGTTCCAAAAACTGGGCATAAATTATGAAAATACTTCCGAATGTGGCAGATTAAAGAATTCAGGAACATCGATCGATCTGGTAGAACAGGCGTTCAGAAACAACAGTTATGATTTTATTTATGCTGCAGGTCCGGAAATGATGATGAAAAATCTGCAGGACAAATTAGGAAAACTACCTTATGAATTCCTGCTGGAAAGATATATGAAGTGCGGTGTAGGGCTTTGTGGAAATTGTACTGTAGATCCACTGGGAATCAGGTTATGTGTCGAAGGTCCTGTACTTTCTAAAGCTCTGGTAGAGCAACTGACCGAATTCGGAAATTACCATAGAGAGGCAAGCGGAAAGAGGATTTATTTTATGAAAACTGATAAAGGTAAGAAGTGAAAACTCTACTTAAAAATTGTGTAACTCACAGATCGGTTTTAAATATCTTAATTGAAGACGAGAAGATTGCTGCACTTGAACCTGTCTCTGATCAGAAGATCTCCAGTTATGACAGAATGATCGATATCGGTGATGCTCTGGTTATACCTGCCATGATAGATCCGCATGTTCATGTCCGCGATCTTGAACTCAGCTACAAAGAAGATTGGACATCTGCCAGTAAAGCTGCTCTTGCCGGAGGTATTGCAACCATCTTTGACATGCCTAACACCAGGCCTGCAACTGTTGACAGAGCTAGTCTTGATCTAAAAAGGAAAGCTGCTGAAAAGAGTCTGGTGCAATATAAATTCTATTTAGGGGCAACTTCCAAAAATATTGATATTTTAAATGAAATATTAAAAGATGAACCTGAAGATATTGCCGGTATAAAAGTGTTTCTTGCCGCCTCTAATTCAAATGAGATCATAAAGGATAGAAAATATCTGAAAAGAATATTTGAGCTGGCTGGCAAATTTAACAAGATTGTTGTCGTTCATGCCGAATTGCAAAGCTGTCTGGATATCTGGAAGGTAAGTGATCTGAAACATAATATTTTGAATCACAATGAGTTGAGAAACAGGATGTCTGCTATTGAAGGAACTAAGATCTGTATAGATGCAGCTTACGAAATCGGCAATAAAATGAGTCTTGCCCATATATCAACTCAAGAAGAGATCGAATGCATCAGTATTTTTAAAAATTCCGACAGGATTTTCTGTGAGCTTACTCCTCACCACCTATTGCTGAATAGCAGAATTCTTTCTAAGATAGGGAATATCGGGAAAGTAAATCCGCCTCTTCGCACTGCTAAAGACAATGAAGTTCTGGCAACAGCCGTAAGATTAGGTTTCGTAGATTATATCGGTACCGATCACGCCCCGCATACGCTGGCGGAAAAACTGCAGGATTATGAATCAGCCCCATCAGGATTTCCTGGACTGGAAACAGCCCTGCCAGTTTTACTTACAGCTGTGAGAGAGGGAACTTTCGGCTTAGAAAAAATGATCGAAATAACATCTGGAAGGGCAGCTGAAATTTTTGAACTGAAAAATACTGGTGAGATAAAGGTGGGAAATTATGCTGATCTGGCAGTGATAGACAGAGATGTTAAGTATAAGATAGATCCCCAGAATTTTCTAACTAAGGCAAAATATTCACCTTTCGCTGCAAAAGAGGTAACAGGAAAAGTATTGAAGACTTTTGTGAAAGGAAAAATGTATGAGTGCGAAAAATTGTAAGGAGCAAATCAGATGAACAGAGACCAATTTATTTTAGAACTGGAAAAGATCGGAGCAATTAAATTTGGCAATTTTACTCTTAAAAGTGGCATAATTTCTCCTTTTTATTTTGATCTGCGTGATATGATCAGTTTTCCCGGGATGCTGGAAGGTGTTGCTGAACTTATCAAAGATAAAATAAAAGATATGGATTTCGATGTCATAACTGGAATTCCTTATACTGCTTTGCCAATAGCCACCCTGGTTGCAGTTAAATTGAATAAACCCTTCGTTTACAGGCGAAAAGAAGAGAAAGCCTATGGTACAGGGAAAAATATAGTTGGAAAGTTCCAGCAGGGCGATAAATGCCTGGTTATTGATGACCTTATTACCACCGGTTCCAGCAAGATAGAAACAGCTGAAGCTTACGAACAGGAGGGTATGAAAATCGAAGACTTTGTTGTGATCATAGATAGAAGTGATAATGGGGCAGCTGAAATGAAGCACAGAGGATATAACCTTCACAGCCTGATAGACCTCGAAGAAATTTTATTACTTCTCAAAAAAAATAAACTGATTTCAGCAGTTAAAGCAAAGGAAGTGAAAGATTTCACAAATAGTCTAAAAAATTATAAAGAAAACAAAAGGGAATTGGTTGAGAATCCTCTGACCCGAAAATTGTTGAACAGAATAAGGCAGAAAAGATCAAACCTTATTCTGTCTCTTGATGTCACAACCCAAAGTGAATTCTTCGAAATACTGGATAAAGTAGGAAACGAGATCGTAATGGTGAAAACTCATGTTGATATGCTGGATGATTACGATGATAATTTCGCTCCCAGATTGTTAGATTACGCTGCCAGACAGAATTTTCTTATTTTTGAGGATCGCAAATTTGCCGACATCGGTAATACAGTCCGCCACCAGTATCGTAACGGAATTTATCATATCGCTGATTGGGCGGAGTATGTAACGGTCCACCTGGTGGCGGGTGAGTTTATTCTGCCGGGATTATTTGAAGGTCTGGAAGGTAGAGGCGGATTTGTACTGGCGCGAATGAGTTCAAAGGGTAACTTGCTTAACGAGACATATACACGCAAATGTTTTGAAGCCGCCAGGAAGAATCCCCAGTGGGTAGCAGGTTTTATTGGGCACGGCAGCAGTGTGGAAGACATAAAAAGGTTCAAAGCAAAATTTCCGGGAAAGGAATTACTTCTAATGCCCGGTGTGAAAAAGGAAAAGGGTTCTGATGCGATGGGGCAGCAGTATATCACAATAGAGGATGCTGTGAAAGGTGGAGCAGACTGTATCATTGTGGGACGCGGAATTCTGCAGGCCCCTGATCCGGTTACGGAGGCGAGACTTTATCGTGAAAGAGGTTGGAAAGCTTATAATGAAAGAATATCAAGTTCAACAATTTAAGAATTTAAGAAATTGGAAGCAAAGGAGTTAGTATGAAAAATATGATTTCGATGAGAGATTTAAGTAAAAAAGACATTCTGCATCTAATGGAGATAGCAGCAAAAATTGAAGACGGTGAAATTGTTCCTGATTTAAAGGGAAGATTAGCAGCTTTGCTGTTCTTCGAACCTTCTACCCGCACAATGTTCTCCTTTGACACTGCGGTAAAACGGATGAACGGAAGCACTATCATTATGAGCGGTACCAAAAACACATCTTCCAAAAAAGGTGAGACTTTTGCAGATACGCTGCAGACCATAGCGCAGTATTCCGATATTATTATCATGAGAACTCCTGTGGAAGGTGCAGCTCGCTATGCCAGTGAAATAGTTAACATACCGGTAGTGAACGCTGGCGATGGCGCAAATCAGCATCCGACCCAGGCTTTACTGGATCTTTATTCCATTATGAAGACCCAGGGTACTCTGGAAGGATTGAAAGTGGGACTGGCGGGGGATCTTCGCTTCGGCAGAACCGTTCATTCACTGGCTCAGGCATTATCCCTTTTCGGTGTCCAGTTTAAGTTTATTTCACCTTCTTTTCTGCAGATGCCGGAATATATTAAAGATGATCTGGAAGCACGAAAGATAAAATTTACAGAACTTGATGATATTGAAGGAAATATTGATGATCTTGATATCCTCTATGTTACCAGAATCCAGAAAGAAAGATTCGCTGATCCCGAAGATTATGAAAACCTGAAAGGTTCTTACATCCTGAAAAAATCTATGCTGGATAATGTTAAAACTAATTTCAAGGTTATGCATCCGCTGCCCAGAGTGGACGAGATAAATACTGATGTTGACGACACAAAATACGCTTACTATTTTCCACAAGCCAAGAATGGTGTTTTCACCAGACAGGCGCTAATTGCCATACTTCTAGGGGAGGTTTAAAATGAACGAAATAAAACAGATTAAAGTCAATGCTATAAAGAATGGAACCGTCATAGATCACATAAAAGCCGGCACAGGTTTGAAGGTAATAAATATTCTGAAATTAAAACAGAGCGATGTCATTATGCTGGGGATAAATTTAAAAAGTAATAAGATCGGAAAAAAAGATATTCTGAAGATCGAAAATAGAGAACTTACCCACGATGAAGTTAACATTATTGCTCTTATAGCCCCGAATGCAACTTTAACGATAATTAATAACTATGAGGTCACCCAAAAACAATCGCTTATGATGCCGAAGATCATTAAAGAACTGATTGTCTGTCCCAATCCGAAATGCATCACGAATCTGGAAAGTATCACATCCCGTTTTGAGCTAACTGAAGAAAAAACCGGTACCATCAGATGTGGATATTGCGAAAAGAAATATCAGGTTGACGATGTAAGTATCAAAATATAAGGGGTGAACATGGCAAAAAAAATAATCACCGAACCTTCCAGAACTTTAATGGAATACAGATTACTGCCGGGTTACACTTCAGAAAAATGTAAAGTAGCGGATATAAGCCTGAGGACACCACTGGTCTTTTCCCAAAATGATGATAAAAAATATTATCTGAATATACCTATTGTATCCGCAGCGATGCAGTCTGTTTCAGGTGAAAAAATGGGAATCGAACTGGCGAGACTGGGAGGAGCTGCCTTTATTTATTCATCTCAGTCTATTGAATCTCAGGCTGAAATGATCTCAAAAATTAAGAACTATAAAGCTGGTTTTGTAAAACCACTCACAATGGATCCTGAATTGACGATCAGAGAAATGATCGAGATCAGGAATAAAACCGGTTTTTCCACTTTTCCTGTTACAGATAAAGCAGGAAAATTTCTGGGACTGATCACCAAATGGGATTATGACCGATCGCTACACCTGGATTTCAAAGTAAAGGATAGAATGATCTCCAGAGAAAATATTGAATACGGAGTAAGCATAAGTAATCTGAAAGAAGCCAATAATAAGCTGCTGGAGAGTCATAAATCTGTGCTGCCGATTTTGGATGAAAAGGGAAAGCTGCTTTATCTGGTTTTCAGAAAAGATATAATTGATCATCTTAATAATCCGCTGGAAGTACATGATGAAAAAAAGCGTCTGCTGGCAGTAGCTGCCCTGAATACACATGATTATGAAAAAAGAGTACCCGCATTGGTTGAAGCAGAGGTGGATGTACTGGCGATCGATTCTTCTGATGGTTATACTGTTTATCAGCAAGAGACTATTGCATGGATCAAGCAGAATTATCCGGAAATATCCGTGATAGGTGGAAATATAATTACATCTGCCGGATTCAGATTTCTGGTAGAGGCAGGAGCTGCGGCTGTAAAGGTAGGAATGGGGGGTGGTTCCATTTGTATAACTCAGGAGCAGAAAGGTACGGGTAGAGGACTTGCCACCTCGATAATAAAAGTTGTGGAGGAAAGAGATAGATATTTGTCTGAAACAGGAAAATATATTCCAATAATTGCAGATGGCGGAGTGACAAGTACAAAGGATATAACTATTGCTTTGGCACTGGGAGCCGATTATGTGATGATGGGCAGATATTTCGCCCGTATGGAAGAAGCTCCGACTGAAAAGATAGTTGTCAATAACCATGTAATGAAACCCTATTGGGGAGAAGGTTCTCCCCGGGCTCGCGAGTGGAAAATGAAAAGGTATAATCAGTCCCAGTTTGTGGAAGGGGTGGAAGGTTTAGTGGAATATACCGGCAGGTTACGTGATAATCTGGAAGAAACTCTGGCTAAGATCAGGTCATCAATGTCTACCTGCGGAGCACAAAATATCAGAGAATTTCAT
Source organism: Candidatus Cloacimonas sp. SDB (assembly GCA_001412425.1). Taxonomy (GTDB): domain Bacteria; phylum Cloacimonadota; class Cloacimonadia; order Cloacimonadales; family TCS61; genus SDB. The sequence goes on along the minus strand of LKUH01000180.1, from coordinate 9,374 downwards.
GAAAAAGCTGAGCTGGAACTGATCTCAGCCCTTTCTATCAGGGAAGGAAAGGTCCACGATATCTACCAGAGCACCGAACCTCTCGAACAAAAGGAATACAACGATTCCGATTCATAGGAAATATTATGAAAAAACAAAGTGGTGTTGATTTAGATCTAGGTAACAGATGTTCCAAAAATGCCTACCAGTGGGCAAAAAGCTCTTTTAAATTCCGGCAGGGAAAAGCTGGAGAAGCATTGATGAACGTTGATGATTCTTTCGCTAATATTCTGCAGTTCCCGGGATGCCGTCTGGGAATATCGTCGGACGGAATAGGAACAAAAATCGAGCTGGCTGAAAGAACTGGGATTTATGATACTCTGGGGTATGACCTTGTCGCCATGGTGGCTGATGACCTGGCGGCTAACGGGTTGGAAGCGACTAATATTTCCAATATAATTGACGTAGATTTTCTGGATTACGAAATTATTGATTCCCTGATGAAAGGATTGTATGAAGCGGCTGAGGAATGTGATCTGGCAATATCCGGAGGTGAAATTGCGGAATTGGGAGGAAGGATCAAAGGCTATGGCAGCAGAATGCATTTCAACTGGTGTTCCACCGCTATCGGTATCCTGCCGCAAAATCTTGCATGTCCCATAGATGGTTCAGAGATCGCAGACGGGGATCTGATCATCAGCCTTAAAAGCCGCGGGTTTAGAAGCAACGGATTTTCCCTGATCAGAAAAATAATGCAGGATAATTTCGGGGATAACTGGCATTTGGAGAAATACGATTCCACTAAAACCTGGGGCGAGATTTTGCTGACCCCTTCATTAATCTATAATAGATTAATTACTACAATAATTGCGCAGAATATTAAATTGAAAGGTATTGTGCATGTAACTGGAGGCGGGATTCCTGATAATCTGGCTAGAATTTTGCAGGGTAAGAATTTAGGTGCGGAATTTACAAGTCTGAATGAAGTTCCCGCTTTTGTTGAGCAGGTAAAAAAACTTGGAAATATTCCTGATAAACAGGCTTACCGTTTGTGGAATATGGGAAATGGAATGCTGCTGGTTTGCGAGGAAAATATTGCTATCTCGGTATTGAAGATCATTTCCGAGTCAGGATTTGCCGGAAAAATCGCTGGAAAAATTGTGCAGGGCGATAATATCTCTCTGCATTTGGATGAAATGGGAAAAATTATTTATTAAGCAAGCGGGAGTTAAGATGAAAAGATCAATAATCGTAATTTCAATTTTAATGTTGATGTCCAATTTGACCTGGGCTGTGGAGGCAGGTTTAACCAATGCCAGCCTCGAACCTGAAAACAAGGATGTTTTGGGTGCTGCTTCTTTATTTATTCCCGCTGCTGAATCGCAGAAAGAGGTTATCAGAAACCCGAAAGACAGCCGGAACTGGCAGATAATTGATTCTCTGCAAGTTGATTCATATATTCCCGCTGGTGGTTATTTTGGAGTTGGAGTTAACGGGATAAATCACACAATGGAGATCGTTTCCAGCCTGGGAAATCTTATTCCCGAAGCGGAAGCAGCAATTTTCAAAGCACCACGCTGGTTGAAGGCTGAATTGGAAAATGTTTTTTCCCAGCTGTCAGAAAACAATCAATTGATCTGGGCGAACCTGATCAATGAAACCCACCATCCCTATATTGACGAAGTAGCCTTTTCAATAGCCCAGTCTTCTGTGCAGTATCTTGCTTCGGAATTTTCTTCGCCGGAATTATTTCTGCATAATGCCTGGTTGATCTACGATCATGATTCGGACCTTGATTATGTGGAAGTGGTAGATTACGGTAATCCGGCTTCTGATGCTGATTATTTTTCCACTACTCGATACTGGAAAATGGATTCCGCTGGAAACACTTACCAGGTTGAAGTGCCCAGAGATATTTATTATATGTATCTGGTTCATCCCAAAAACACCGATGAAATTCCTGCCTATATAGATCCTGAGGTAGTAGAATCAAATGCTAATCATCAAAATAATATTGTTTCAGCCTCTCAGGGTGTTTTCTGGAGAGAATATCTTTACGATTATAATGATCCCGGATATCCTAAATTGAAATATTATCTGCAGGAATGTAATATTGTCTGGAATGGGCAATCATCGGCTGCTGGTACCGTATTAGGAGCTTTGAATTCCTGGATAAATGAGAGTATGACTTTTACTTCTGATGCCGAGAGACCGCACCAACCGGTAAGGATTTATAAAAAACATATAGGTCGCTGCGGTGAACATGCCGATCTGCGTTCTGCAGCAGCAAGGGCTGCTCTTATTCCCTGTACTAGCATTCTAACTATTTCTACAGATCATACCTGGAACGAATTCTGGGATGAAGGCTGGATACATTGGGATGGCAGTATCAATAATCCGCTGTTGTATGAGAACGGCTGGGGAAAACATCATGGCTCGGTTTTTGAGATCAGGAGCAATGGTGTGATCACTTCTGTTTCCGATAAATATTCTGACGGACATGCCACTTTGAACGTTTACGTTCTGGATCAGAATAATGCTCCGGTGGATGGAGCCAGAATCCTTCTGGGCATGCACAATGGCAGCAATATTGTTGCTGATATGGTGGGATTTACAGGAAATGATGGAAAATATACTTTCGTTGTCGGTGAAGATGTGACCTACTATGCTCAGGTAACCAGTTACATAGGAGATATTCCGGGATATATGCTGCTGGTAGATATGGCTGAAGACGGAATGGAGTATGATCTTGCTTTGTATCCGGGTGGCACAATGCCTCAAACTCCAATCTCGGAAATTCCTGTTCCGGAAGATGATTTTCCCGATTATAAACTGGTTGTGGATTGTTCAATCTCACAGCAGGTTCCACACGGAAGAATAGTATTCGATGATATAGATGACACATATTTTTACGATTACGGTGAACAGGGTTCGATCAATTTCTTTATGGCCGATCTGATGGAATTTTTTATGTATGCGGATGATCAGCCTTTCCAGGCATTTGATCCCTTTTATGATGTTGTCTCTGTTACAACGGAATTTGCCCTGCCGGTTCCCACAATGGGTTACTGGTACGCTTTTTTTGATAATAAATACAGAGTCGGCATTCCTCAGCATTTAAAAGGTTCCATCTCTCTTTATGCCTATGATAATGCCGGTGGAACAGGAACTATTTCCGGAGTAATCAGCGATGAATTTACCGGAGAAGTATTATCAGATGTTCAGGTTACTGCAGGAGTTTATTCAACTGTCACAGATGATTCAGGCTACTATTTACTGGAAGTATTTCCCGCATTTTATGAAATCACCTGTATTGCCGAAGAATATTTTCCCCGCAGGATAACTGATATAGAAGTCACTTTTGAAGATGAAGCTCAGGTTGACATAGAGCTGACAGAATTTCCTCAGACTCCGGGGAATGTAACTGCTGAAACAACAGCGGAGGGATTTGCCCACATAAGCTGGGAGGAAAGAGCTTTTCTCGAAATAATGAACTATTCAGCTGAACTGAGGGAACTGGAAAGTTATAATGTATATGTTGGTGAAAATGGGACAGAACTGGCCTGGGATGATTGGACTCTCTGTGGTGAAGGCATTACGGAAAACGAGTTTACCGATGCCAGCTGGGCTTATCTGCCTGCGGGAGAATATCGTTATGCGGTGAAGGCAGTTTATTCAGGTGGGAATCTTTCACCAGCCATATTCTCTAATGTAATTTATAATCAGATGTTATTCGATGTTGAAATAGAAGTTTCCTCTAATTCAAATGACCCCGTAGAGGGAGCCAGTGTGAACCTCAGCAATCAGGAGTCCACCAACAGTATTTTTTCCTATACTGCTACCCTGGATGTGACCGGTTCTGTGAGCTTCTCCGCTGTTATGACCGGTAGTTATATACTTTCTGTTCAGCTGGAAAATTTTGATTCTTATAATGCAGAAATAGATATTGAAGAAGATACTTTTTTGGTAGTAGAACTGATCGAAAGCCTTTCTGCGATTTTCGATCTTAGCGTCATTGACTTCCTTATGAGCTGGGAGCCTGTTCCAGCCAGCCGAGAATTTCTTAATTACAACATATATCTGGATAACATGCTTGACCCTGTCGCGACAACGGGAGCTGCAGAATTTACATTTGAAGGTGTAGATAATGGATATCATATTGCAGCGGTAACCGCTGATTACACGACCGGAGAATCGGCTTTTAAAGAGATCGCCTTTGAAGCAGGTTCTTCCCTGAATTCAAACCTGATCGCCTATTATCCTTTCAATGGTGACGCAAATGATGAGAGCGGGAATAATAATCACGGGACAGTATTTGGCGAGCTAAATTATCCTGCTGGTGATCTGAGTGGAGCTGCAGCTGAATTCACCGGGATGAACGACTATATTGCCGTATCTTCAATATTTACAGAAGCACCTGAAGCTTTTTCTCTGATCTGGTGGCTGAATCCGGCATCCTGTTCCAACTGGAATCAGCAGATACGTTCCGCTGCAGGTTGGAACAGTTTCAATTTCCATACTACTGCCGAGGGTTATTTTTACACCGGCATCAACACCGGAACCAGATTTACACCCGATCAACTTGATTACAGGACAATTTTTCTGAATGAATGGCAGCAATTCTGCTTTAAATATGACAATGGTTACGGTGCTTTTTATATTAATGGGGAAAAGATCGCTGCCAAAACTGCCATGACTGCTCCACTTGCCTGGAATGGTCTGTGGATTGGCAGTAATGACAGTAATACGATAGATGGACTTATTGATGAGGTTATGCTCTGGGATAGAGCTGTGGGCACAGCTGAGATCCAGTATTTATATCTGGAAACAGTTCCCTGCTGGGGCATTATGGAAGGACATGTGTTTTCATTGGAAGGTTCTGAACCAGTTCCGGGAGCTGTGATAAAAGCAGGTATATTCGAAACCACAACAGACGATTCCGGTTATTATATCCTGGATCTGGCTGCTACAACATATATTGTTTCCTGTCAGTTGGAAGAATACGACCCTGTTACTGCGGAGATTGTTATAATTCCGGACAGCACGGTAGTTCTCGATTTCAGTTATCCTTTCACCGGAAGTGAAGAAACTGAATTAATTTCCGCCGACATTAAGTTATGGAGAAATTATCCTAATCCTTTTAATCCTGCTACAACAATAATTTTCTCCTTAACTGCTGAAGCAGTTAGGAATGCCAATCTGGGAATTTACAATTTAAAGGGCCAGAAGATTAAAACGATTGATTGCAGAAGCAATTCTGTTTTAGATATGGAAGGGTATAATAAATATTCAGTCGTCTGGAATGGTAAGGATGATGCCGGTGCCGATGTATCAAGTGGTGTTTATTTTATCAGATTGGAATCGGGTAACTTTTCTGCCAGCAGGAAAATTTTATTGCTGAAGTAATAAATGTATTCGAAATTTTAGGGAGAATTAATTGAGAAATCAGATCAAACTTTTTCTTAAAAAGCAGATAAGAGATGTAGAAGCAGAAAAGATCAGAAATGCTGCGCTGAGTTTTCTGGGGATCAATACGGGTAAAGTTAAAACTGCGAAGGTTTTTAACATAACCTATGAACTTAATCCGGAGCAGATCGAACAATTCGCTGTCAAAGGTCTTCAGGATGAGATAATTCATGATGTTTATATCAACGAAAGTTATCTGAATAACGATTACAAAACCTTCATTCTAGTAGCAAAAATGCCCGGAGTAACCGACGATGAGGGAATTTCTGCCCAGAAAACTCTGATTGACGTTCTTGAACTTGATATAGATACAACTACCCAGCATATTTATTCGGAAGACCTTTATCTTTTCACTAACAAATTATCTGACTCAAAACTGCGGGATCTGGCTGAAAATTTACTGGGTAACAAACTGATCCACCATTTTGAATATGGTACTTATAGCGGTGAAATAGAATATCTTCCGGAAGTTAAAATTAAATCTGATGAATTTATTCAGACCATTAATCTGAATATTGCCGATGCTGCTTTACAAAAATTATCTCAGGATATGCTGCTTTCTTTGAATCTGAAAGAGATGAAAGCGATCCAGAATTATTTTAAAAATGCTGAAATTCGTAAAATCCGGCAGGCTAATGGTCTTAGTATAAATCCAACTGACTGTGAACTGGAAGTTCTGGCTCAAACCTGGAGTGAGCACTGCAAACATAAAGAATTCAGCGCAGAAATTGAATATACCGATCACGAAACGGGAGAAACTCAGATCATTGATTCGCTATTCAAAACCTACATTCGCAGATCGACCGAAATAATTCGGGATCGGCTGGAACAGGCGGGCAATAACTGGCTTCTGAAAATCTTCACTGATAATGCCGGTGTAGTTAAGATCAATGATAGATCGGTATTTGTCTGGAAAGTGGAAACTCATAATTCACCTTCGGCAATAGACCCTTATGGGGGAGCGATCACAGGAATTTTAGGGAATAATCGTGACCCGTTGGGAACCGGGATCGGAGGTGGAAAACTGCTTTTCAATACAAATGTTCTCTGTTTTGGACCTCCGAACTATAAAAAACCGCTGCTTCCCGGGCAGCTGCACCCTAAAAGGGTTTTTGAAGGTGTAAGACACGGGATCGAAGATGGCGGCAATAAATCCGGAATTCCCACGGTTAACGGTGCTATAATCTTTGATGAAAGATACAGCGGTAAACCTTTGGTCTATTGCGGAACCGGTGGTGTAATGCCTTACAATATAAAAGGTGTGAATTCCTGGGAAAAGAATATTTCTGCCGGCGACATCATTGTGATGGCAGGAGGTAGGGTTGGCAAAGATGGCATTCACGGAGCTACTTTTTCTTCTGCCGAAATTGACGAAAATTCTCCCCAGTCAGCAGTACAGATCGGCAGCCCTATCACACAGAAACTGGTAGCAGATTTTATGCAGGAAGCTGTGGAAAAAGGATTAATAAAATGTTCAACCGATAACGGAGCGGGGGGGTTATCCTCTTCGGTGGGTGAATTAGCAGAGATCTGCGGTGGAGCCAGGATCGATCTGGAGAAAGTACCGTTAAAATATTCCAATTTAAAACCCTGGGAAATTTTTATCTCGGAATCTCAGGAACGTATGACATTTGTTGTTGAGAAAAAGCAGCTTAAAGAGCTGTTTGCCAGCGCTGCAGAAAGGGAAGTTGAATTGAGTGAGATCGGTATTTTTACAGATTCCGGATATCTGGATGTAAGGTATGGAAAAGAACAAGTTGCTTTTCTGGATATGCATTTTCTGCATAATGGTATTCCCCGGAAATATCTGCAGGCGGAATGGCGAAAACCGGATCTGAAAGAACAAGTTCTGCCAGAAAAGATAGATTATAATATTGAACTGCTCAAATTGCTGGGTAGTTACAATATCTGCTCCAGAGAATCCGTTATCCGGCAGTACGATCATGAAGTTAAGGGCAGGACAATAATTAAACCGCTGATGGGTAAAGCGGGGAAAACACCTCAGGATGCAGCGGTAATGAGATTGAATTTTAATTCCTGGGAGGGAATAGCAATCTCCAACGGAATCTGTCCCAAATATGGCGACATTGATCCTTATCAGATGAGTGCTTCAGCTTTTGATGAAGCCGTAAGACAGATTATCTCGGTCGGCGGAAAACTTCCTGAACTGGAAAATTCTGAAAACAGATTCTGGACTCTGAACGATAATTTCTGTGTACCCGATTCTGCTTATGATGAAGTATCCAATCCGGACGGAAAGATCAAACTTGCCAAACTGGTGCAGATGAATCAGGCCCTTTTCGATATGTCCACGTATTTCAATATTCCTATGACTTCCGGTAAGGACAGTATGAAAAATGATTTCAAAGCTGATAATATCAAGATTTCGGTTCCACCTACAATTCTCTATTCGGCTGTAGCTAAAATTGCTGATGTAAGAAACACAGTGACCTCGGATTTCAAACAGCAGGGTGACCTAATTTATCAGCTGGGAAAAACCTACAATGAGCTGGGCGCCTCTGAGTTTTACAGGATAAAGAACGAGACAGGTGCAAATGTACCGTTGGTCAGGAAGGAACAGGCAAAAGCACTTTACCTTAAAGTGATGGCAGCAAATGATTTGAAGCTGATAGAATCTTCCCACGATATATCCGACGGAGGTATGCTGGTAACGCTGGCCGAATGCCTTATAGGTACGGAATTAGGGGCAGATATCGATCTGAGTGAATTCAAGGAACTCAGCCTGATGGCTATTCTATTTTCGGAAACACAATCCAGATTTGTCGTTTCAATCAAGCCTGAAAACAGGAAGAAATTTACTGCTTTAATGGGTGAAGATGCAATTTATTTAGGCAGGGTGGTTCCCAATGGCAGGTTGTCCGTTAAAAATCTGAAAGAAATAGTGGTTTCATTAACTGTAGATGAATTGCAGCAAGCCTGGGAGTCTGAATATGAGAATAAATCTCGATTGGAAAATAATCTGAGCTGATGGAATATTGGGTAAAAAATATGAAAAAAGTAAAGTCACTTATCATTACTGGATTTGGTATAAATTGTGAAGAGGAAATGGCAGCAGCTTATGATCTGGCGGGTGCAGAAACAGATATTGTGCACCTTAACGATCTATTTTTAAACCGCATATCCATTCATGATTATGATATTCTGAATTTTCCGGGCGGATTTTCTTTCGGAGATGATCTGGGTTCCGGAAAAGTTCTCGCCAATAAGATGAAGTATAAAAAAATGAAAAATGATAAGCTGTTCTTTCTGGATCTGCAGGATTTTCTCAGCGACGGCAAATATATCATGGGAGTTTGCAACGGATTCCAGTTCCTGGTTAAAATGGGTTTGCTTCCTAATACAGAAGGTGATATGCAGCAACAGGTCACACTTACCAGAAATAATTCGGCTCAATTCGAAGATCGCTGGTGCTACCTTAAAGTTAACCAGCCAAGTCTCACTCCCTTTTTAGAAAATATCGAACTTCTGCAGCTTCCTGTCAGGCATGGTGAAGGCAAATTGATCATCAAGAATCAGCAGATTGAAACAGAGATTGTGGAACAAAACCTCAACTGCCTCAGTTACTGCGATGAAGAAGGAAATGTTACCAGCAAATATCCCCTCAATCCCAATGGGGCTGAGCTTAATTGTGCCGGATTGACAAATGCCACCGGGCAGGTTTTTGGACTAATGCCCCATCCGGAAGCTTTCCTCAGTTTGTATAATCATCCCAATTGGGGACAAATGAAAAGAAGTAATTCCGGCATCAGCGCAGAAGGAGATGGCTTGAAGATTTTTAAAAATATTGTGAAATATATTCTTAACCGCCAAGCACGGAAAGACGCAAAGGTATATGTTTTAAAAAAAGGTTAAGAACTTAGCGCCTTAGCGAACTTAGCGGTAAAAGAACTAACCGCCAAGCACGGAAA
>LKUH01000179.1 GCA_001412425.1 Candidatus Cloacimonas sp. SDB | reverse complement strand
CTGAAACCTGATTGGATAATCAGGTCTCCATTCCAGTTGATAAATCTGTAGATAAGCTGCCGCCATTCGAATTTCAGTATTTCCAGATCTGTCTTATCAATTACAAGCGGTGACCAGCCCGTATTCCAGATATGATCTAAATTCAGTCCCGATAAGTATTCGGTTTGCTGTACCATATATCCAAAACAATAGCCCGGATGATATCCCTGCAGAAGAGCAAACATCATCCTTGCTTCTGAGAATTTCGACAGCAGTTTTAAATAATCATAGCAGGTAAAACTCACCACATCTGTTTTGGCATTAAAGCTGACAAAGGAAGTATCAATGATTCCATGAAAAACAAGAATATCGTTCTCATATAATCTGATAAAGAACTGGGAAACATAGCGATCTAATTCATAATCTCCGGAAAGGATATATTCTTCTATCCATGCATCTTTGAGGCATTCAAATTCAATCCTTCTCGGCTCTTTAGCGAAATAGGATGTACCGGCAATTTTATCAGCATTTATTTTAATCTTATCCAATCCGTCAGCAAGCGATAAACTATGTTGAACAGTGAAGTTGGTATTATCAATGAAATCAATTCGGTAGATCATAACTCACTCCGAATCAGATTGCCTTCTTCGGATTTTTCATTGAGTAGAACCGAGTCAGCTTTATCGATAATATCATTAGCAGAGATATGGTTATGCACTGTCAGCTTCTTATTCTGCAGAGTCTTATGTAGAAGCTTGTTTTCTGAAATCAGATCTTCGACCCGATTTATCAAAACACTGAGTCCGGAATTTCCAGAAACACTACCACCGGAAGCATAACTGAATACCGGAGTTGAAACCATTGGGATACTTGGTATTAAAGCTCCACCGATTATCTTTCTTACATGATCAATTGGAGCATAATTGATAAAATCAAAGAACTTAGCTCCCAGTTCTTTTACTCTATTCTTACGAGTAATATACTCATCACCTTCCATATTAATAAGGAAACCACCATCGGAGTGAGAAGGTCCTTTCATGAGTCCGCCTTCGGCTGCTTCCTGATATTTCTGTTTTCCTATCATAGCCACATTTGCCATACCTGCAGCCATAGCTGCCGCTGCTGCTGCGATAGCCAGACCCGGTCCAATTACTGGAAGACCAACCATCGCTTTGTAAGCTGCCGTAGCAGATGAATAGGTATCCACCAGAGCTTGTGCCATCGACATTGCTTTCCAGACTTTAAAACCTTTCTTGCCGAATGCCTGTGCTGCTTTGGCAATGTTGCCAAACATACCGGAGAAGCCTTGAGCTGCTTTCTGCTGGTAGGTTTCTCTAATCCTTTCCTTAGCTGCTTCGATCTGTTCGGTTATCTGCTCTTCAGTAAATCCAGCTTCAATCAGTTTTGCTCTTTTGCGATCATAGTAGGATTCAATAGCTGACATCTCAGAATCATAAGTTTTGAGCACATACTCTTCAGACCTGGAATGAAATTCATCCCGAATCGCTTCCAGTTCCTGTTCATGCTGGCGGACTCTGGCTTCTTCTTCCTGAGCTTCAGTTTCTTTCTGCTGCTGGTATTCCTGCCTGATCCGTTTCTCTTCATTGGCATAGAATGTTCTGATATTTTGGAGTGTTTCTTCACTGACTTTGAGAGTTTCTGCTCGCTTGAGTTCCGCTTCTTTTTCTGCATCGAGTTGAGCAATTCTGCGTTCCAGAGCATCTTCAATTGCCAACAGGGAATATTGATTTTCTATTGCTATTCGTTTATCGGTTTCTGATTGAATCGCATCGGATAACTGTTTTTCCAGAGACTGCCATTTCTGATAGGCAGACAGTTTATCTTTGATGGTGGCACCGTTGATCTCTTTGATATCTTCATAAGAGTTACGAGCATTTTCCACTCTGAACCGGAGCAGTCTGATTCCTTCATAAGTATTCTCTTTTTCAATGCGAAGCTTGCCGGAATGGTATTCCTCGATTGCCTTCATATCATC
>LKUH01000178.1 GCA_001412425.1 Candidatus Cloacimonas sp. SDB | reverse complement strand
TGCCGGAAAAAATATCTGCCAACTTTCGAATAGTCTAAAAAGTTAGAAAGATAGCTGAGAATAAGAGGTTATTTTAACGGTGACTCGGCGATGTTTTGAACGAAGTGAAGAACATGCTCAGAGTTAGGGGAAGTATTATACTTCAGGAATCTGCATTACCTTTTTGTATAAAAGCTCCTCTAGATCTCTTCTACTATCAACTACACTTAAAATGTAAACAGAGTGATCCTCAACAAGGTAAATAAGTCTCCAGGGTGAAATGATCAACTCTCTGTATTTATCAATATTGAACTCTCGAAACTCAGGAACAACTCGACCCCTCAAAGGCAGCTTGTCTAATTCTTTAGATTTAGTTTTGATCTTTTGAAAAATCGCTCGAGCATTTTTTTCGTTGTCAGTTTTTATAAATTCAATTATCTCTATCAAATCAATTTGAGCAGATCCAGTCCAAAAAACCTTATATGATTTAGTAGCCATAAAAACCTACTTCAATAAATCATTTTCAACTGATTTCAAGAAATCATCCTGCTCTTTAAATCTACCAGCTTTGATATCACTCTCCCCAAAAGATAATAACTTTAGGAGAGATGCAGAATCACGGATAAGCTCAAAACTCTCAGTATCCATAATCACGGCCTTAGCTTCTCCATTTTGAGTGATATACATTGGCTTTCTTGTCTTATTGACCTGAGAAATAATCTCAGCGGTATGAGCTTTTACATAAGAAATGGGTTTTATATCCCTTTTTGCTTTCATTATAACCTCCAACATATCCTCAAATATGGTACTAAATATAGTACTGTTATTGTCAAATAAAAAAGTATAATCTTTCTCCTAATTAAGTATTCAGTTTTTCTCAACCGGGGCAGGGGGGAGGGTGAACACACTGAATTTATAAGTCACAGAAAATTTTGTCATGATAAAAAATATTAATGTTGACAGCCGAATTATTCACAAAGGTATATCGCGATAGCATTCGATGCTTTTATTTCCAAATCTGAAGAAAAAATGCAGGATGCAAATAAAAAGGGGCAGGTGTATGAGTAAGAAAATTTATGTTGGTAACATTTCCTGGAGCGCAACTGAAGAGCAGCTGGAAGAACTTTTCGGTGAATATGGTAAGGTTCATTCAGTTAAGATCATTACCGATCGTGAAACAGGAAGACCCAGAGGTTTTGCTTTTGTTGAAATGGATAATGCCGATGCTGCTATTTCCGCGCTCAATAATAAAGATTTCCTGGGTAGGAGCCTTAAGGTTAATGAAGCGATGACCAAAAGATGAATTATTTTTTTATTTTCAAGCCCTGAATTCAGGGCTTTTTTTATCTGCTTATTTT
>LKUH01000177.1 GCA_001412425.1 Candidatus Cloacimonas sp. SDB | reverse complement strand
ATTGCGTGAAATCCAATATGAGGAATTTACACACAAATTTGGACTTGACTTTATCGCAAAATCCTCTATATTATTGTTATCAAAATCATTTATGTATGCTTTAATAATTGAATCTCCATAATAGGTATATTCATAAGAAATTGGGTCGTTAATTACTCCGTTCCCTACATTAAGAAATATTCGATAACTACTTTGCTCGAATGATATTAAATCTGGTAGAAGATCATTGTTAGCATCTATATTATAAGTTTGATTATAAGGATATGGTAGGCTTTGTCCTCTATAAAGAAATATATCATTTAAGTGGTTCTCATAAAAATGAATATCTATATTGTCAGATGAGCCCTCTACAAACATAATATCATTATCATTATCATTATCAAAATCTGTTATATGGTATGAAGCATAAACATAATAACCACCAAAAAATAAATTTGTAAAACCATCTTCATAACTGAATATTATTTGTTCCGCCATACCATCGATAAAAATATCTTCTCTTAAATCTTGATTAAAATGAGCACATTCAACATGATAATTATACCAATCATATTCAAATAAATTCCAATTAACATTTGAGAATTCAAGATTGCCATTGTTGTAGAATATGCCAAATCTTCTATTGGTTACTAATACAATGTCATTATAACCATCTCCATCTATATCTCCAGTAGTAGCATCACCCAAATATTCATTTTGCTGAAACTCATCATCGATGTAATACAAATTAAATTGATTCCAAATTTCATTATTAGGGATTATTGCTATACAAGAAGACGAAATGTCCTCATCATAAAAGTAATAAATTATCTCACAATATGGATTTTCATCAAGATGGGACACTTCAAAAATATGACCATATCCATAATATGTGTCTAATATGGAAAGGTCAGTTATATTGTTTTCTATCAATGAGATAGCATGAGTCTCAGCAGTATGCCCAATTACAATATCTTTGTCACCATCAGAATCAATATCTCCAGAATCGATGTAATAAGCATCAGGAGGTATTGTAATTGTTATTGAGCTTAATATTAAAAAATATAAACTCAAAAAGTAGAATAAACATTTTTTGGCTCTTTTTAGGTTTAAATGGGTAAATAGCATTTGTTGATCAACCTGAAATCAAGTTTTCCGAGTAAAAGGAAGATGATAGTTTTAAAACAATCAAAAGTTTTAAATCCTCTTGCCTTTGCTTTGGTAGCCTGAACTATGGAATTGAATTCTTCCAAAATACCGTTATTAATTTTCGACTCCATCCATTTGACGACTCCGTCCCAGTGCGATTTAATTGTTTTTGCAACATCGATGATCGGCTTTAATCGGCTGTGTGTTGCCCAATAATACCACTTATTCAATAAGTTAGTAAACTCCTCAAGCGTCTCAGATTGGTAAATTGACTGAAAACTTTCCCTGATTCGATAAGCGCGCATAGTCTTCAGATTCATCTTGGACAATGATAATTCAGTAAATTTCTTTTGCTCTTTTAGGGTGTGATTTTCCCTGTTTTTCAGGAAGGTATAACGACTCTTTTTTAAACAGGATTCCTGCTTTGTCTCTTCTCTTCTGATAATATCTATAGCTTCATTCAGCAGCTTCACTATATGAAATTTATCGAAGGTAATATCGGCAAAGGGAAGATTTTCTCTAATCCCTTTGATAAAGGCTGGCGACATATCACAACAGGCATGTTTTATCGATACTGCTTTACCATTATGATTCTCAAGATCCTTAACAAAATCCTTTACTGTCTGGTTGGATTTACCCTTTGTTATGAAAATGACTTTCTTCTCTTTCATATCCACAAATAATGTTATGTAATCGTGTCTTTTACGAGATGATGTCTCGTCCATACCTACCACTTCCAAAGTTGCATAATCTGCTTTTTCAAGGGTCATCGTTACATATTTTTTTAACAACTCCCAAATCCGATAATTGGATATTCCCGTTAATTTGCTGACATTATTCACCGGCATGTGGGATGACAATTGCAAGACCAAAGTTTCAAAAAGAAGCGTAAATCCATTATGGATACCTTCCCAAGGCGTTTTGATTAATCGAACTTTGCCGCTATCTGTTTTAATGCGAGGTACTCGGACGCTGAGGTGACATTCATGTTCAAAGAAATTCAAATGCTGCCAAGTCTTTTGTATTGTATCATGAACCGAAAATGTACCCGAGATTCCTTCTTTACCATTCTCATAATAAAATCTGCTGCCTGTCTTGAAATTTAAAAACACAATCAATTTCCTTTCAAACTCTGAAAACTCTATCTTCTCCACGTACCATGGTGACTCTATATGAAGAGCCTGTTCAAATAATTCTTTATACATTTTTCCCCCATTTATTTTTTAGAGAAAAATTTCTTTATAGCCTTTTTTTCTTCAACTACTTTTTTAACTGCACCCACTCTTTTCTAAAAAGAGCCCATTTTTTCATTGTATTAAATATTATTTTATCAAAAGCATCTTGCCGACAACATTAGTTTTTTCTGAACTAATTTGATAAAAATATACACCAGAACTCACTTTATTATTATTTGAATCCCTTCCATCCCAAGTGATGTAATTATCTCCCTTTGTTAATATTCCATCGAAAAGATCATTAATCTTTTGACCTTTGATATTGTAAACACTAACATTAATACATTTTTCTTTTTTCAAATTTAAGTAAATTGTCGTTTGTGGGTTGAATGGATTTGGGTAACAACTTGATATTATGTGATTACTTTGAAAATTATCATCATCATTATTTTGATTAGAGTTAAGAGAATAAATTTGATCAAACAAAGAATTTCTAAATTCTGAGAATTCCTCTTTTGAATTAGGCTTCAAGTGGGGATATCTACCGGTGAAATCTTGCCTATAACCACTATAATCCATTAGAATATAAGTTAGACCAATATCTATCATAGCACATAATGAATCTAATTCTGATGGTGGTGAATCAATAATGTCCTCTAAATACGATATTGCAATTTCAAATTCATTGCATTTTATATCACAGTAATTCGAGTGATCCTCGGCTATTTGATTTAAATTTTGATAATTCAGAATGTTAGAATTACTTATATAGTATTGTTTCAATGCATTAAAATCTGCTGTATCAAATTGTTCAACTTGAAGGAGTTTTTTTATACTACCTGTAGCGAAATTACTTTCAGGATATAGTTCAATAACATCCATGAATTGTTGTTTTGAAATAGAATAATTATCTTGCTCAAAATTACTGGAAGCCTCAAGGTAAAGCTCCTCGGCTGATTGATTCTCTTTGCTTATCCCAATCTCCCAAATTGGCTCGTAAATAAATGCATCATTTGGATTAAATGAAACCAATGGATTAAAATTATCACCCCAATAATTATAAGCTACATTATGTGTTCCCCCAGTATGATTAATACATTCTAAAAGCAGTCCCTCATCATCATATACTTGGTTAAAAGTAAGTCTTGTTGGGAAACTATCATGGCTAAATAGAAGTTCAGTGTTGCTATTATTATGAATTGATTGATATGGTTGAAGCTCGTTACCAACTAGATAAATCTTTGAATTTTGAATTCCATAAATACCTGTTAGATTGTTAGTTATCTGATTACTTCCTTGGATATTGACATTACTATGATAAATAAATAATCCTCGTCCATTAATGCTATTTTGAATTTCATTACCCAAAAAATCATGAAATTTCCCACTTCCACATTCATATAAAATCACACAATTCCTCGATAATGAACTGAAAGATGAATTCTCAATATTGAAGTTAGGATATAGACTGATATTTAATGCGTATGTATCATTAGAAGAAAAATCACAATTATCAATAGTTATTGTTTCATATAAAGACATTGGCCCAATAATATCAACTTCAACAGGAGTATTTAGGAAATTCGTATCTTCAAGATGCAAATCGTGTGAATTTAATGATATTTTAGCATCATTGAAGTCTGATGCAAATATTGAGATCTCGGAATGTTCTGAATATAGAAAGTTATCATTGAAATCTATATTATTAAATGAAACTGAATCATTATTATATATCTCAATCCCACCTTGAAGATTTGAATTAATGCTATTGAATGTGACTCCGTCACAAATTAAATCACCATATAATATTATTTTTGCACTTCCAATAAATATTACTTCTGTAATCGGATTAATTGTTAATGTGACATTTTCAGATACTATAATGTTTGTAGTAACGTATCTTGTTGGATCATTCCAAGTCTCGTCTTCAACAATATATCTAGCACCTACAATGTTATGTGATTCAACTAATAAATCAAAATAATCCAAATTGATGCCTGTCAATTCAAAATCATTTATATAATTGTAATAAAATGACATGATATCATTTGATCTAGTGGTAGTGCACCAAAATGTATTAAAGTCATTTGTACTTAAATGGTCATTATTAAAAATAAATAAACCTGGGATACCTTCAATCTCACCTTCAGTATATTCATGATTGTTATCATCAATATCATAAATATCCCATAAAGTTGCTGTTACTGCTCCCATATATAAGTTAGCATTGGGATCAGCTAATGAGAAATCCGCCCAATTTGTGGGTTCTTCTAGGTCTTTATGATTAAAATCATATACAGCTATTTTCTCATCTCCAACATAGATATAATTGATTCTAAGTTTATCACAATCAAGCAAATTTGGATAATTTGTACTATACGTATGATCAAAATCTTCATCTCCTAAAATGTCTTCATTCTTAATCATATTACCAAAAACATTCGCAACTGTTTCTCTATATGGACCTGTACTATCCCAAGATTGAACATTCCATACTGATGATTGGTAACATGGATCCCAATGTGAGTAAGGACTGTCCTCATGATATGAATGACCAAGTTCATGTAATATAATACCATTAGCCCAAAGATCAAAATGATGGATTCCATCTTGAGATTTCTTACCGCTAAGATAAATAAAATGATTGTTTTGATACAAATCTGGATTAAAATATGCGTCTGATCCGTCATCATCTGGTTCAGATAACCAATTATTACCAAATTGAGAAAAAATATATAGAGGAGCTGTTCTCGGGCTATTATTGAGATAATTAGTTGAGAAATTTTCAGATCTATCCACTTGTTGCATTACATTCATAGCTCCACATAAATCTCTATCATGTAAAGATATTACGGTATTTGTATTTGAGTTTTCATCTTCATCATTACGAAATTGTATGCCCTCTGTGTCAAGATGACACTGGACACTTTTCTACACTAAATTAGTGTATGAAAAGGAAGGTGAAAATGGA
>LKUH01000176.1 GCA_001412425.1 Candidatus Cloacimonas sp. SDB | reverse complement strand
TAAGTTTTAAATCTATGATATTCATATTACTTATTTATCCTTATCTATTTGCCTTATAAGCCTTTAAAAGCTCTGCTGATTAATCTATATTCTAAATTTAATAATTACTGATTTAAAATTGCATATTTCAGATTAATGTCAATATTTATGTTCGTCTCTCAATTATTTACATGGTTAAATTTATGGATTTAATTACGTTTTACCTGCTGATTTGTAAAATATTCCATTCCACTTAAATGTAAAATTTTATGCAATTATTCGTGTTTTTATTGTGAAAAATTACCCTTTTTAAGAAGAAACTTTACAGAACTCTAATTATCAATCACTTTTTTACAATAATTGATTTAAAAGGAGATTATCATTTTTTTCTTCTTTTTTTCAGAGGTAAAGATACTCATTTAAGTACAATTCACTATAATTCTGTTAATGCCAGCATTCTGTTGGATGTTAAATAGTGATTCAGCATTTTCTCCAATAACTCGATCTCATTTTCGTATTCTTCAACCGAAAAATTATCAATAAAAATATTGCCTTCAGCATTTAAGGAAATGACCGTCTGCTCCCAGGTTGCGGTAGTATTTCCTTTACTATTGCTTTTTAGATCTATGCGATATCTGATAATCCGTGATTCAGAAAATCTGACAAATTGGATCAATCTATCAGGTTCATATCTATCGACCAGCCAGGTTTCTTTCACATCTTCAGGAAAATCAGTAGTAAATACGCAATCAAGCTCAGCAAAACCTGAACTGGAATGGAGTATCTCACATTTCCAGGGAGCTATCCATTCATATTCTCTTTTAGGGCACAGCAGCGGAAATACTGTTTCAGGTTTAGAAACTAAATTCTGCCGGCAGCTTACCCTGATCTTCTTGGCTTTAAATTTATTTTTTCATAACTTAGAACACTTATCCTATCTGTACCTCAGCTTAGCTAATATTTTTTTTCTTAGAATTAAATGCACTTGTTACCTGTACAAGGCAAGGTTGAATTTTACTGAAGATTATTGTCTTGCTTTAAAAACAACCGTAGTAATCAGTTCAATTAAAAAGCCATAGATCATTCCCATTACAATTGTCGAGACCAGCATCATAGTATGAGAAAACTCGGGATCCACAGACCCTAAAGTTGCACTGATACCAGTAGGCAGACTAAAAACCAGACCTATTACTATTCCATGTAACGACCAGTGTCTGCAGGAAAAACGACTGATGCCGATAGCCACACCAATAAGGGTTCTACTTGTAATGATGCTTAATGCTAAAGCAATTGAAATCTCATTTTGCCCGCTGGCGGCAAATCCATAGCAGACAAATCCAAAAACTACTCCTAAAATAGTAGCGATAATTAATCTTTTAGTCTTCATAATAAACCTCCATCTAATTTCTTAATCAGGAACAATTTTTTTCATCCCAATAGACTGTTTTAGATTATTTTTGGTTCTATCAGAGCATAAAAAAATTAGCCTTTCTCTTTCCTTACATCGATAATGGAAATAATAATTCCCAGAATCAGTGCCAGGCGAAATGAGTTTTCCCAGTCGATTTGTGTAGTTTCATGAAATACTAAACTCCAAAGAAATGTTACTGCAATGCTTACGACAAATGATATGATAAAAAGAGTAAAAAAAGTGATGAGTCCCTGCTTAAATTTCATTTTAATTCCTCCCTTAGCATCTATCTAAAAATTTGCTGTTAAAGAACACTTAAGAACTGCTTCCTGCCCAATGTGTTATTTTTTTCAGTTAGTCAATTATTTTTTAGAAATTAACAAATTATAAATTCAGAATGC
>LKUH01000175.1 GCA_001412425.1 Candidatus Cloacimonas sp. SDB | reverse complement strand
CGTTCAATCCTGAGTCCTTTGTTCTTATCGTTATTGATTCTTCTAATGCGGTGAGAGATAGGATTCCGGTTATTCTCCTTACACCAGCGATCAAAATCGGAAAGGATTCTGTGCTGACCGAAATTGGTTTCCATTGCACTGCGAAAGCGGATTCCGTATCTATGAGAAAGCTCTATGTAGGCATCATAATAATAACTGAAGAATTTGCTGTTCTCTGTTTGCCTGATCCAGACGTGAATAATATAAAAGCGATTACCATCATAGCCAATGGAGATTATAGCTTTGTAGCAACCTTTCTCTCCCCATGCAGGATCAGCATACATCCAGACTTTCTTCATTCGTTTGGGTAGCCTTGAGTATTTAGAGAACCAGTGAAACTTGAACATATTGCCTTCAATCACAGGTTTACCCAAAAACTCTCTCTGATAACCAGTCAGACCAAACTTCTGCTTAAGCTTTGGAAGTTCACTGGTGGGATACTGATCTTCCCATGCAGATTTACCGTTCTTCAACTCAACTGGAAATCGAAGTAACCTTCTGCCATCAGTAAATAAATGCTGTATCTTATCAGGATCAAATCTTTTCTTATTGGATTTGATCTCATCGATTATACCCTGCTGGAATTGACAGATTGCATAATTGGGATGAACAAGATTACCCAGCCAGATGATCTTACCATTGCCTTTAGGATCTAATGCTCCTCCAATCTCCTGAACGATCTTATCCATCTTCTTTCTTCCGATGGATTGGTTACCGATATTCTCTTCTTTATCGATATCATCACAGATAACCAGTCCGGGACGAGTAGATGTTCTGGGATTAATGGATCCTCTGAAAGACTGCTTTATTCCTCTGGCTCGGATTCTGGTTCGGTTCTGCAGGTAAAAATCAGATTCATCTTTATCAATAGGAATCAAACCTTCAAAATCAGATTGCAGCCTTTTATTATTCGTCAGCTCATTGTAAGTAAAAGCTGTTCTTTCTTCTGCCAGATCTGCATCTGCTGCAGTATGAATAACATATCTCTCGCCTTTAATGATCTTCCAGATTGGATAGACAACTCCCATGAGTACGGTTTT
Source organism: Candidatus Cloacimonas sp. SDB (assembly GCA_001412425.1). GTDB lineage: Bacteria > Cloacimonadota > Cloacimonadia > Cloacimonadales > TCS61 > SDB. The sequence continues at coordinate 872 of LKUH01000175.1, read as the reverse complement.
ACCCAGACCACGATAGCCCGTAATGGAGGTAATCCCATTGTAATAATCGGTAGTCTCGAACATCTCTTTATGATCATCGGCAAAGGGAAGTTTGAAAATATGCGGAAAGTAGCTTTTACAGAAATAGGAAAATGCCTGCCAGCTATCTCCGGTAGCCTTTTTGATTCTTCTGCTCTTTTTGGCAGGAGTATCATTTATAAATGGTTTTACGTTTGTGGTTTTAGCAGCGATTAAAGAAAAGTTCTTATAATCTGCCTGAGTGAACTTAACCACTGGTTGCTCGCATCCTGAAGTATTCTACAATGCCGGAAGCTCCTAATATCTCCCTCTGGATTGCCATTGCTGTCTGCTCATCATTACGTGCTAAGTAGAAATCAATCAGCCAATCCAGGAACTTCTTCATGTATTCAATGAAATCTCTGGTAGGCTCGATATTCTTGGAGTATTGTCGCAGAAGCGATACCAGCGATTGCAGTGCTGTATCCTGCGGAGCTCTGGAATACTCTTTAAGAGCTTTGATTAAAGCCTTTTTCACAGCTATCCGAATCTCTTCCTCAAGGTTGGCTATCTCATCCAGCTCAGCATCCCAATCACCTTTCTTCTTCCAATTGCGGATGGTTTTATCGGCAACACCGTATATACGAGCTAAAGCCTTTATATCGGTTTCACCTTTGAGATAGAGTTTTTTAGCGGATTCTCGTTTAATCTTGTATTCTCGGCTGTTCATAGTTTTCCAAAACTTTAATCAAAGCACCTTTTTCCTGCTTGGTTAGATATTTGATACCGGATTTACCAAAATGTTGAGCAATGAAGCCGTACAGCTTCTCTTTACTCCAATCCGACAGTTTATACAAAGCCCAGATCTTTTTGCC
>LKUH01000174.1 GCA_001412425.1 Candidatus Cloacimonas sp. SDB | reverse complement strand
AGTTGAGCTATCATTGACTGGAAAAAATCTGATAACCTGTCTATTGGCAGCTGAAGGGCAGTAACGGGCAAAATCGATCAATTCCAGTAAAAGATCGTTCGAAATCTTTTTTTCACCTTTAAATCTGCGAAAACTTCTATTTTTCTTAATAATATCTTTGATCATTCTTTCTCCCGACAGTTCTTATATTTTAATTTCATAAAAAAAATTTCTGAAACAAATTGCAGTCAGCTGATTTTAATTTCAACAGTTAAGAAACTGAAATTTTTGTATTATCAATTCGAATGATCAGAGGATTGATCGAGTTTGTTTCCATCAGTTGTTTCAGTATAATTTTTCATACTATTACCAGTTTGAGAATTTTTCAGATATTTATCTGCCAGTGGTGTTAGTAGCAGAAACAGTAAAAGGGCTCCCCAGAAAACGCTTAACCAAACGTTTGAAGTAAGAGCTCAACCGCCTGTCCGGCAGCCGATGAATTTGTAATAAAGGTAGCCCAGACCGGCACCGATGGCCAGAATGATGACATAAATCAGATATTTCATGTTTATTCCTTATTTTTTGACATATATAAAAGATATTGATATTTTTTTAATGATCTGCTCTTTTTTTCAGGATCTTTAACATATTTACTCAATTCTTCCCAGAATCTGCTGCTGTGATTGTGAATTGTGGTATGAACCAGCTCATGTATTATCACGTAGTCAATTAAGTCGTAAGGTAGATGGATGAGATTAATATTCAGATTGATATTTTTTTTCAAAGAGCAGCTTCCCCATCTGGTTTTCTGCCTTCTGACAGTTATCCGGTTAAACTGGAAATTAAATTCAGCAGCCAGTTCTGCAGTTCTGTTCAGCAGTTGAAGTTTTGCCTGGTCTTCATCTATTTCTTTTACATTTTGCTGTTCTGCCACAACTTTTTTCTCATAACTTCTGATCCTGCAAATATTTTTCAGGATCCAGTCATTTTTCTGCACCAGGAATTTTTCGGCTGCAATAATACCAGTTCCCCTGGGAACCGACACAGATATATTTTTAAAGGGTTTCATTCTGATAATGATCCGGGAAATTTTCCGGTTAAGATGAAATTCCACCCTACCCAGACCAGAGAAGGATTTTTCAATGATCTGCTGCATCAGTTTTGCTGTAAGGCTTCATCAATAGATTGAACAATGGCGATCAGATATTTTTCATTTGAAGCACTCAGCAGATCTGAAGGAGCAATAAAATCTTCCAGGAGTGAAAACAGAAAATGATGAGTATGCAGCTGGAAATATTTCTGAGTAACCTCACCTTTATTCAGGATCTCCTTTTCCTCTTCAATAATAGCTGCCAGAATACTTTTAAGACGGTACTGTAGTTGAATTTCAGCATTTTTTAGAAAATTTCTGTTCTGAACTTTCTGTTTGGGACTAATTTCAGTCTCATCAAATTCAACATCAGGTTTAATGGTGGCGATTAATGCCCGTACCTGCAGATCTCTATCCAGCGGGTTCAACTCTTCCGCCTGCCTGATATTTTCTATCAGATTACTGCACTGCATGGTGAAATCCAGCAGCAGGGAGTTATAATAATCTCCATTCTGAATCAGATAAATCTCCTGACCCTGATAGTTAAAAGCCTGCAACATTTGTATTGTAGTGAGAATATTGTCATTCAGGTTGATCAGATATTTTCTGTTATTGGCATCCTGTTCTGCCGAGATAATCTCAGTTGCAGCAACAGACGTGATGGATATTACCATTATGAGGATGTAAACAAATTTGTATTTCATAAAATTCCTTATTTCATCAGTAAAATTTTTTGTGGTATCGAAGCTTCATTGGCAAGCCGGTAAAGGTAAACGCCATCGGGTACTGACCTGTTATATTGATCGGTTAGATCCCAGACAAGCTGCCCTGCGGCTGATTGATGAAGCTCTCTGATCTTCTGACCTTTGATATTGAAAATTTCTAATTTAGCGGAAGAAGCTGAATTACTGATATTAAAAGTGACAGAAGTTGAGAAACTGGAAACAGGATTAGGATAACCTGTAATTGTAATAAAATCACTCTGTATTGTCTCTTCCCCGACCTGAACACCCTGAGTCTCCAGACTGTAATTGTAAGAAAAGGAACTATAATCATTATTGGAGATCACCAGGACGATTTTATAATATGATTCTTCCGATTCCAGCAGCTGCAATTCAAAATCACCATCAACGATTATTGAATTAAGCAGAGCAAGTGTTTCGTTGTCTTCATAATACAGAATGGTAAAACCGCAATCATCTGCTGTTTCAAAGTTCAAGGTCAGGGTCGAGCCTGCATCAAGGTTATTTGTGTTCACTCTGATGTATTCTGCTGCCCAGGCATTAACGCTGCCGCTGCCTGAATAAGGGAAGGATGATACAAAGGCACTGTGATTGAAGGCAGGCAGGTCAAGCAGGTCATAACAATACTGACCTTCGGCTACAGCGGGATCATCCAGATAATTTGCAATTGTCCAATTGTTAAAAATGCCTTCAAACGGGATCATAAAGCCGTGTTCGATCAACTGATTCTGGATTCCTGTGATGGAGTTGGCAGGGTCAGCAACAATGTCAGCTATCAAGTTATTATCACCGAAATGTTCCTTCAGATAAGTGAAGAAGAGCATGGTTTTAACATAATCGGCAAATTGCTGGTTCCAGGTGATCAGAGAATTATCCGGATTATTTGGAAAACCGGTTATCGGATCGGGAAGTCCGAACAGGACCATAGCCAGTTCAGAACAGCCTTCATTCACCCAGGTGGACTCGTTAAGATCAGCACCCCAGTGGATGAGATGCTGCAATTCATGCGAGAGAACAGATATTCTAATAGGATCTGCCGGCTGCAGAGGATAACAGGTCATATAGATCATTTCACATTCATTGCTATGTCCGGGAGGATTCATATTCTGCGCTTCTGCTTCCGTTACCTGATTGTAGGAGCTGAAATATCCGTCAAAAGTTGATCCGCCAAAAGATCCCAGTTCCATGTAGAATACAATAACTTTCGGATCATTATCGAGTTCATCGGGAATGGGTCCAAAATTAATGATGTCCATCTCTATGGCACCGTATTGATCACTGTTCATGGTGTATTCTTCCAGATAAGGCATAATTTCATCAACATCGGTCTGCTCCATATGCAGGTTCCATTGATCATCTGCAACAAAAAGATAGCAATATTCTCCCACAGCTCTGCAGGTTGCAGGTGTCTGCATCCAATCCGGCGGCATTACGTTAAGAGCCCAGCTCCAGAATACTTCTTCATCCCCTACCTGATAGTCCCTGACAGTTCTTTCCGACTTATAGGAAAGGTGGTCAGGAGAATTTTTAAACTGCTGACTCTGCCGGCTGATATCCTGCAGAAATTCTTCCAGTTCAGCAGGATTTCTGGCTTCAAGCCTGAATTGAAACAAAAGTATGATAACTGTTAACAGTACAATAATTTTCATGTGACCTCCTATTACACCAGTCTGCTCATATTTCCCGGTAAAAGTTGCTGGATTTTAAATAATTTCAAATTGTTTTAAACTTTTATGTGAAACAACAATAACTGTTTTGATGAGGAAAACTACCGGGACGGCAAAGATCATTCCCAATATACCGAAAGCATAACCTCCGGCAATAACTGTAAGTAAAACCCAGAGGGGATGCATATTCATACTTTTTCCTACCAGCCAGGGAAAAAGTATCAGACTGTCAACCTGCTGCACGATAATAAATACAATTGCTGCATAGAAAACATAAATATCGGGTGTCGGTCCCAGCAGAATGATCAGCATTGTGGGTATTGCTCCAATAAAAGGTCCGAAATATTTTATGGGATTGGTCAAACCGCAGAAAAGTCCCAGTATTATAGCATTGGGAATTTTCAGGATAAGCAGGCCGGCAATGGACATAGCTGCCACCAGCAGGGTTTCAATTAACAGTGCTCGAAAGAATTTTCCAAAGCTGGACTCAATTTCCTCCCAGAGGTGCAGGGAAAATTCGAAGTACCTGTTACTGATACTGGAAAAAATCGTTCTGATAAAATATCTTTCATCTTTAAGCACAAAAAAAGTGATGACAGGCACGACAATAAGAAAGGCAATAAGGTTGACGATGCTTTTAAAGAAAAGTGGAATTTGACCTATCAAGCTGTTAAATTTATCACGATCGAGTAAATTCTTCAATTCATTATCCACTTCTATTGAGGGAAATTTTGATTCCAGGCTTCTGATAAATTCAGAAAGACCTTTGATCTGGAGGGAATGGATGCTGAAGGGATCATCTTGTTCTATAACGCTGGTCAATACATTGAAAAAATCAACTGTCTGATTTACCAGTTGCGGAATCACCACATTAGAAATGATAACCAGCAGGACAGCCAAGATGACGTAGACAATAAGAATTGAAACTGTTCTGGAAATATTATAAATCTCGGCATAATTGATGATGGGAGATAATAAATAGGCTATTATAAAAGCAACAATGAGATAGGAAATTATGTGCTGGTAAAATAAAATTGAAGCTATAATCAGCAATACACTTAAGATAAACAATATCAGCCGGATTAACTTGGGCCGTTCCATTTCTATTCTCCGGAAATTTTATTATTTAACTTCATAATATGTTCACAGAGTATTGCTCCCAATTTATACAATATTTTTGTTCCTGCTCGGGGAAATTTTGCAATGAATTCAGTAAAATCACGTTTAGAAATAGCCAGTAGAACAGAATCTTCCAGAGCAGTTACCGATGCGGTTCTGTTTTCATTCATAAATAATGCCATTTCTCCGACAAAATCTTTGGACTGCAGGATGTTTACTTCCATATCGCCTTCACCTTTGTCCAGATATACTTTTAATTTACCCGATTTTACAACATAAAATACCACATCGGGGTACCCTTTTTTAAAGACTATTTCAGCTTTTTTAAAATTTCTTACATAGATGTACTTCCGCAGATTTTTCCTTTCCGGTTTTGTAAGATTATTGAAAATTTCTATAGAAAGAAGAAATTTAAGTAATTCCTTATCTTCAATTATTTTTTCAGCATTATCAGGTATTTTTTTCATACTAACTCCTGTCTCGATTCAAAGGATTTTTTCCTGCTCACACACTACAGATCAAAAACACTGTGTAAAGCATTTACTGCTTTATGTTCCTGATCTTTACTGATCAAAATCGAAATTGAGCTGTGAGAATCTGTCGTCTGCAAAATGTTCACTTCTTCCCGCTGCAGCGTCTCTACAATTTTACTCATTATTCCGGGAAGACCTGTCATCCCCGCACCCACAACCGATATCATACTATATTCCAGACTTATCTGATTGTCAATATTCTTCTCGGAAAGAATTTCTGAAACCTGAAAGATCATGAATTCATCAACTACAAAAGTAATTGCTTCGGGTCTGATATCTATGAAATCGACACTGATATTTTCTTTTGAAAGATAAGAAAAAACTTTTAGAGCTCTCTGATAGGAAACGGGATCGCTGGAAATAATTTTTACGTAAGCAATATTATCTCTGTTCACGATAGCAACGATCGGTCTGTCAGTCTTCACAGTATGGATAGTAGTCTTATGAACCCCGCTGAAGGTTGATTTGACTTTGATAGGGATTCCGGCATTTTTAGCGATCTCAGCGGCACGGGGATGTATTATTCTGGCACCCTGAATGGAAAGCTCGAACAGGTCTTCAAAATCTAGTTTATCTATTACTTCAGGATCTTTCACTAAACGGGGATCTGCCGTCATCACACCGTCCACATCGGAGTATATTTCAATACTGCCAGCCTGCAGCACAGAGGCGATCAGAGCTGCGGAAGTATCGCTTCCACCCCTCCCCAGGGTAGTTACTTCACCTGCGACTGAAATTCCCTGATAGCCGGCGATAACCGGCACTATATTTTGCTTCAGCAGTTGCAGAATACTCTGTGGATCAAGATAGATCGCCCGGGAATTATTGAATTTGCCATCCGTAATAATTCCAGCCTGGGCGCCGGTGAGAACGGAAGCCTTAATATTCTTATCTGCCAGAGTATAAACCAGCAGGCAGGCGGAAATGATTTCACCGCAGGAGAGCATAAGATCCTGTTCTCGCGGTAAATTTCTGGATGATGTTTCTTTGAGCAGAGACAGCAGCGTGTCAGTAGAATAATGGTCGCCCAGCCTTCCGGCTGCAGATACAATAACAACGGGCACATTACCGTCATCTTTACATTTTTTTATATGTTCAGCGACTTTGACCCGGTTCTTTTGATTATTTAAAGATGTACCACCGAATTTCTGGACTACGATATTATTCACAGTGAATCCCTTTTAAAAGTTTCTGATAACATGTTCTGCAATCTGAACAGCATTCAGAGCCGCACCCTTTCTCAGATTATTTCCTACCACCCAGAGATGATAACCATTTTCAACATCAAGATCTTTTCTGAGGCGTCCCACCAGGACTTCGTCCTTAAACTTACTCATTACAGGAAGAGGATAAATATTGTTTTTAGGATCATTCAGCACTTTCACTCCCGCAGCTTTATTGAGGAGATTTTCCAATTCAGGCAGTGAAATAATCTTTCGGGTCTCCAGATAAACCGATTCGGAATGACCGATAATGACTGGTACCCTTACTGCTGTAGCTGAAATCTTGATCTGTTCGTCATGCAGGATCTTTTTTGTTTCCCTCACCAGTTTCATTTCTTCCCGGCTGTAAAAATTATTTTCAAATATATCTATATGAGGCAGAACATTGAAAGCTATCTGATGAGGATAAACTTCGGGTTTAAATCCCGAAGCCGCCATAATCGACTCAGTCTGATCCATCAGTTCCTGAACTGCTTTTTTGCCAGTTCCCGATACTGACTGGTAAGTGCTGATAATAAGACGCGTTACCCCCAGTTCATCGTAAATTGGCTTCAGAACCAGAACCAGTTGAATTGTGGAACAATTAGGGTTGGCGATTATTCCCTGATGATTAAGAATGTCATCAGCATTAACTTCAGGAACAACCAGCGGAACATTTTTGTCCATTCTGAAGGCATTGCTGTTGTCAATTACTATTGTCCCCTGCCGCGATGCTATTTCTCCGTAAAATCTTCCTGCTTCGGTGCCGGCGCTGAACAGAGCCAGATCAATATTATGAAAAGATCCTTCGCTGCAGGCTTCAACCGTGATCTTCTGACCTTTAAAGGTTATTTTTTTACCGGCAGATCTTTCTGAAGCAAATAATTTCAATTCTTTAAGCGGAAAATCCCGCTCTTCAAGTATCTTAACCATTTCTCTGCCGACCAGACCGGTAGCGCCCAGAACTGCTACTTTATAATAACTCAAATATTTTCCGCCTTTTTGGGGATCAATTTTCCAAGTTAGAAGGAATAATTACTGGCGAATCTCTTCTTTAATAACCTGAGCAAGCCTTTTTACTCCTTCCAGATTCTTCTCTTTGCTGACGTAAGAAAAATTGATCCTCATTGTATTGCGACCACTGCCATCACAATGGAATACACTGCCTACCACATAAGCCACTTTCTTTTCAATCGCTTTCAGGAAGAGTTTTTCAGCATCCATATATTCCGGTAAAGTTACGAAGAGAAATAATCCTCCTTCCGGAACAGTCCACTTTACGCCTTCTGGCATATATTTCTCAAAGGCAGCTATCATTACATCTCTTTTCTCTTTATAACTTTGAATGGTATTTTTCAGATATCTGGCAAAATGTCCCTCTTCAATATATCTGGCAGCAATTTTCTGAACAAAGGGTGAAGTACAGAGGTCTGTACTCTGCTTAGCTTTGATGAATTTATCCAGAATATCTTCGTGGGCAATAACCCAACCGATTCTGAAACCGGGAACAAATATCTTGGAGAAAGTACCCAGATTTATAACCTGCCCGTCATTATCCAGAGCGTAAAAACTCTTCTGATCTTCACCTTCAAATCTGATCTGTTTATAAGGACTGTCTTCCACAATGAGAATATCGAATTCACGGGCAATTTTCAACATTTCAATTCTGCGTGATTCCGGCATAGTAACACCGGCTGGATTCTGAAACTCGGGAATGATATAGATAAATTTCGGCTTTTCCCCTTTAGCCTTCAGCTCTGTTAGTATCTTCCTGACATCATCAGTCCTCATTCCGCCTTCATCAAACTTAACTCCGATCATATCGGCTCCGTAGGCATTAAAAGCACCCAGACCACCAAGGTAGGAAGGCAGTCCCACCAGCACTTTATCACCACGGTTGACGAAAACTTTAGCCAGCAGATCAAGTCCCTGCTGAGAAGCTGTGGTGACCAGGATATTCTTTACTGTAATATCGAATCCCTCTTCTCTGTAATTTTCACAAATAAGTTCTCTTAATTTTTCATCGCCTTCTGTTGTGCCATACTGCAGAGCTTTATCTCCATCTTCTTCGATTACTTTACGAACTATATCCACCAGTTCGAGTTTGGGAAAAGTATCGGGAGAAGGAAGCCCTCCGGCAAAAGAGATAATTTCCGGATCATTGGTAAGTTTGAGTAATTCCCTGATCGCGGATTTTTTCATACCCCTGGCATTTAACGAAATAATCTCATTGAGATCACTAATCATGATTCCTCCATTATTTTTTATTTATGTATTGCAAAAATTTAAAATCATCAATCTGTTGCCTGATACCTTTTATGAAATGGCGGGGAATTCTGGCAGTCAGCAGAATTGTATAATCGTCCTTTTCTTTCCGTTCCATCACCTCTCCAACCTTATAAATGAAAGAAATTAAATTCTGCATCTCATAAGGTATTTCCAATGTCAACAGATTTTTATATTTGCCCACGAATTCCTGCAATTTAGAATTAAGCTGGTCCATCCCTTCGCCTGTTCTGGCGGAAATAAACACAGAATCGGGATATTCATGTAATAATTGTCTTTTTAAAAAAGTAAAATATGGTCCTGCAACAAGATCACATTTATTAAAAACCATCAATATACTCTTATCCAGAACTTTTAACTCTTTAAGTACTTTATCAACAGCTTCAATATATTCATATAAATTTGGACGCGAAAGGTCAACAATATGCATCAGCAGGTCAGCCTCGATCACTTCCAGCAAAGTAGAATGAAAGGAAGCTACAAGCCGGTGCGGCAGATTTCTGATGAAACCGATGGTATCGGTAAGAACCAGGTTTTCCTCTGAATTTATCCTTATCACCCTGGTCAGGGAATCAAGAGTGGCAAAAAGCTGATCTTCAGCATAACGCTGTTCACTGGTAAGTAGATTGAATAAAGTTGATTTGCCGGTATTTGTGTAACCGACCAGAGAGATTGAAATTATTTTATTACGTTTTTTTCTTTTTACAAGAGAATTGTTTTCAATATCTTTAACTTTTTTCTTCAGGATCTGAACTTTCTTGCGGATCTCTCTTCTGTCGGTTTCTATCTGAGTTTCACCCGGACCCCTGAAACCAATACCGCCCTGAATTCGGGAAAGATGTTTCCACATTCTTTTTAATTTGGTATAACTGTATTCCAGTTGAGCCAGTTCTACCTGAATACGAGACTGCTTCGTCCTGGCATGAGTTGCAAAAATATCCAGGATCAGCTCAGTCCTATCCACTACATTGCAACGAGTCTGATCGGAGATATTTCTGGATTGCGAAGGAGATAGATTATTGTTGAAAATAAGTGTATAGACCTGATGGTTGTGAGCATAGCTGCTGATCTCTTTAATCTTACCACTGCCGATGTAAGTTGCAGTATTAGGTCTGGGAAGGATCTGAACGTAGGTTTTTACAACATCAACTCCAGCGGTATCAGCAAGTTTCTGTAATTCAAGCATGGTTTCGTCATAATATTCTCTGCTGATGTCACCGGTATAAACTCCGACAAGGATAACTTTATCTCTATCGGGCATGATTCTTTAAAATTCTATCTGAATATCACGGTTCATAAACAAGTACTTTTTTATTATTTTTTCTCCAGTTGAAATATTCTTCTTTGATTTCCATTTTCCAGATAGTCTCTTTATTCTCATTTTCAAAAGTAAGAATGTTGAGATAGTGCATTCTGTCATCTTTACCCTTGAAACTTTTCTGCGGTAACTCAACTTTTATATTCCCATCTTTTTTGATGATGGTAATTTCATTGATAAACATACCCGGAACGATTTCCACAATACCTCTGGCTTCCACTATTCCCGAACTTACATCCCTGAACTTGATCTTCATATTCTCACCTTATTCCTTGAATTTGTAGGGATCGTAATGCTTTTGACCAATATCGGAGAGCAGATTCTGAAACCAGTCCACATGAGGATCGAAAGGTTTTCCACCCTTTATCCTGCCAAATTCAATACATCTCATTTCATTGTTAAAATCTTCATCCAGACCAACAACACCATTTTGTCCATTCAATCCGAACGTTACAGCCTGATCTACAGTATTGTAAACCAGTTCAAGATCTCTTTTGTTAGGTGCGGCAGAACGGGCAAAATAACCACTTTTCTGCACCAGAACCTTCTGAGCATCAAGAACCTTTCCAAATTTTTTACCGAACCAGATACCGGAATTGATCTCATCCAGTCTGACATGCCCGAAAGCATCACGGCTAACCGTTTTACCCTCAACTTCCATTTCGGCCACAATTCTCTCTACGCCGGCACCTTCACTTAAAAATATAATCACACAGTCGTTATCGTCCATGTTCTTTTTCAAGCGTTCAATCTCATCATCAAAATCGTAATTTATCTCAGGAATGTAAACTGCATCAATATCCCATCTTCCCCTGGTAAGCAGCATTTCGGGAAGAAATTTTTTACCATCAAGCCTTTTTCGATATTCATAAGCTGCTGAAGCAGTAAGCCAGCCACAGTATCTGCCCATGACTTCATGAACTAGAAGCTGGCGGGGACTGGTAGTGTTTTCATTAGCAATATTCTCGAAGAACAAAGCACTTTGATCCGCAGCTGTCCAGGCACCCAGCGTCTGAGCCAGCGGGAAAACATCGTTATCTACGGTTTTAGGCAGACCAACCACGGTGAGATCATACCCTTTTTCCTGCAAATATGTAGAGAGGTATGCAGCCGTTACATTTGTGTCGTCTCCTCCAATTGTATGCAGAATGGTGATCTCGTCCTTCATCAGTTGCCGGGCTGCTACATGCAGCGGATTCTCACCTTCCTTAACGTAACCTTTTCCCAGACAGTCTTTAATATTGGAAAGTTTCACCCGGCTACTACCCAGTACAGAACCTCCGAAATTGCAGAGCAGAGCCCAGTTATCTCGCACTTTCTGAGTGATCTCAATTTTGTTGCCCAGCAGTAATCCCCTGTAACCATGCAGATATCCGATGATGTCCGCTTCCGGGATCTGCTCGGTATATTTCATAATAAGTCTTCCAATAGAAGAAGATAAACAGGGAGCTAATCCACCCGCAGTTAAAATTCCGATCTTATGCTTCAAATTATCCTCCGGACCTTAAATATTCTGAAACTAAAAGATTATTCCGTGGCATTGCTGACAAGTAAATTCTTAGTATTTATCCTAATCTCCAAAAATTATGCCAATGCTTTTTGCTGTGTGAACCAGATATGAATCTGGATCCACCAGATTAAAATTTATGATCGCTTCTTTAATTGTTACATCTGTTATATCATTATCAATAAAAGCTACCATCTGACCGAATTTATTATCCAGCACCAGCTCAAAGGCTTTAACTCCAAACTGGGTAGCAAGCATTCTGTCAAAAACACAGGGACTTCCACCTCTTTGAATATGTCCCAGAATTGTAGCTCTGATATCTGTTTTCACACCTGCTGCTTTAAGATCAGCAGCCAGTTTATTCCCAGCTCCCTGGAGATATTCCTTGCCTTTTCCAGCCACATTTATCCTGAAGGTAGACATCTCCCCTCCAACCGGATAAGCACCTTCAGCTATCACGATATTCACAAAACCTTTTCCCGAAGCTGTTCTCTCTTCGATCTTAGCGATTATTTCATTCAAATTATAGGGTATCTCAGGTATAAGACATACTTCCGCTCCACCGGAAATTGCAGTATATAAGGCTATCCATCCTGCTTCTCTGCCCATAACTTCCAATATCATAATGCGGTGATGACTGGCTGCAGTAGTTACAAGTTTGTCCAGTGCATCGGTCGCGATCTCAACTGCTGTCTGAAAACCAAATGTATAGTCTGTTGACATCAAATCATTATCAATTGTTTTAGGAACTCCCACAATGTTAACACCTTTTTCGAACAGGGTCTGCGAGATAGCCTGAGAACCGTCCCCGCCTATATTTATAATCGCGTTGATCCCTTCTCTTTCCAGTATTTCGATCAATTCATCCGATCTGTCCCGGGTTGTCCAGCTGCCGTCAGCATTTTTCACGGGCCAGTTGAAAGGACCGCCTTTATTAGTGGTTCCCAGAATTGTACCGCCTTTAACATGGATCCCGGCTATTCTCTCGTTATCAAGTAACACCAGCTCGGTAGGCTCTTTGAGTATTCCGTTAAAGGCATCTATGCTACCAATGATCTCCCAATCCTCTTCCAGAGAAGCTCTCTTGACTATTGCTCGAAGAACAGCGTTAAGACCGGGACAATCTCCACCACCTGTTAAGACAAGACATCTTTTTTTCATAACAACCTCTTACAGGCAAATTTTACGGAGAATAAATTGCAGGCAAGTATATTGTTAAAAAAATGGTTTCATAATTCCAGAACTGATTGTAGTATATAACTTTAGATGATAATTAAATTTTTACAGGTGACAATAGAGATAGTGCAGGAAATGCTTTGACCTGACAGCATTCAGCAGAAAGAGGAGATCCTGGCTGCTCAATTCTTTTAGTCGAAAATTATAGCAGCTTTCATAGTAATCAAAAAACTTGCTGATCTGTTCATCTGTAATCGTGACACCTTCAATCCTGATCATAATTTTCCTTACCTAGAATAGGAAAATCACAGGCAATTCACATACCAGATTCCATCTCTTCCAGCATCATTAAAATAAATGTTCTGTTTTCGCAGTAAATCAGATTATTGAGCAGTTACTTTATAAAATATTTTTTCTGCTGCGGGAATTGTATTCCAGGTTGTCTCACCCGTAACTGTGACAATAAATTCCCAGTCTGTGAATTCTGCTTCCGGATCTGGTGAACTGTAGATATTGTAAGAAACAGCACCGGTCACAGGCTGCCAGGAAAGGCTGATCTGTCCCGCAGAATAGTTGATCTGCAAGTCCTGCGGTACAGGAAGTTGAACGTTTTCAATGTATTCCGCAGAAAGCATCACACTATCAATCGCCCAGGCTCGGCAGGAATTTGCACCTGTTCCTGAAGAAGTATAATGAAAGGCAAAATGGAGATCAGATTCACCTGCCAGATCGGAAAGGTTGAATCCCTCTTCCAGTTCCCAGGTGGCATATTGGGAAGCCAGGGATTCATGGATCGTAACCCAGGTTGATTCATCAGGATCCTGGCTGCCATTATAATCCAAAGAATATTTAACCTTAAGTCCGATCTCTGTATCGTTATAGCTGTACCAATTATAGAAACTTAATTGAGGATCCGTATAATTGGTCAGATCTATTTCCGGTGAGATAAGCCAGTCATTACCAGCAACATCAGCCCCGTAATTATTCATATACATGTAGTAATTTCCTTCAGGCACAGAGTTGGGATGAGCATAGCCAGTATCATTGGTTCTCTCCCAGTCTTTATTGCTGGCAGAGCTGTATAGCGCCCAGCCTGAAGTTCCTGTTTCAAAACTCTCAGCCAGAATTTCTACTATGGAAGTCATTTCAAATATATATTGGGAATTGTCAGCAATCACGTTGTCATGGAGATCTGCGATATTATTTATTGTTATGGTATAGGAAACTCCCGGTGTGAGTGAATTCACCTCCAGCAGCACAGAAGAGTCGCTACTGTTATAACCCAGAGTGGCTGACAGAGGTGTGCCAATACCATTATCTATCTGATAATTAGAGACTGTTTCTGTTGATGTCTGATCGACATATTCGGAAAAAACAACTACAATATTTTCCGCATCCAATACAGAAACAGTAGAAATCTCGGGTGGCACATTATCTTCGGGTGCTTCATCACCCCAGATATAGTTAACATATTCGGGATGATCCACAAAAGGATTGCGATTATTCTGATAGCCGTAAACCCTGTCATTGCGCAATCTTTCCCAACTATCGGGCGGGTCGTCAAGATGCCATTGATACAGAGAGGATAACTTACCTGTAAAAGGATCATTGCTGGTGAGGGTTTGAATATAATCTACCAGTTCCAGGTCCAGTTCACCGCTTTCACCTTCGTATCTGCAAGCCATGTAGAAGATGATTCGGGCAACATCACCTTTAACTTCATCCCGGGGTTCCCAGGAATCAGCATCTGTGTAACCCGCTAAATAACCGAGATCATATACTGCTGAACCACCGTTATCGAAATCTTTGTTCCCTCGTAAAGAATTTACGGATTCATCGCAGGGATGCACCATATGGGCGTCGGTACCACAGGGTGCTGAATTGCCGAAATCACCGCGGGATTTAGCCCAGACATGCTCGCGGTTCCAGCCATCTGATCCGCTGTTATAGGTTGATTTTGGCTGTGATCTGCCTGTGTAGATCAAAATTATATTATCTGTATTTAAAGTATCCTCATCAGCAGCAGGTAAAATGAAATCTCTCAGGTCGTCATAGCTGAATTGTGTATGTCCGGAAATGATATCATGCAATGCCGACTTCAGGGTTTCGCCGCTTAAACCTTCTGCAGAATTGTAATAACCTGCCGGCGGATCAGCTGTTAAAGTAATAGAAAATATCTGTAAAATAATTAAAATCAAATAAGGCAATTTCATTTACAATAATCCTCTCAAGGCATGCTTTTTTTGAGAGGTCGGGAAGTCAAGAGAATATGACGGCTGGTGAAAAAAAGCTGGATTTCGGCACCTTTTGCTGCAGTTTCAATCCTAAATAACAGTCTCTTAAACATATAGCTGTTGAGACCGGCTCTTAATCTGAAGATTGAACCTGAGCCTGGTATCAGATTGTTTTTTCCCTGTACTCTTCTATTCCGCTTTAATCAGATAGAATTTTTTCTCATCAGCCGGAATGGTTTCACTCCATTCGGTAAGGGTAGCAGGAATATTATCTTCCAGTGTGCTAAAGGAGCCATAGGGATCAGAATCACTGTAAATATTGTAACTGGATGCTCCGGTCACATCATCCCAGGTGATGGTAATATTTCCGCCCTCCCGCAGGATAACCACATTTTCAGGAGGAGGAAGCTGCCCGGAACCCGATTCTTCCAGATCAGCCTGAGTTCTGGGATTTATGCGGTATTCACCGGCGTAAAAATCTACAACTCCGGTAATATTATAACTCTCTCCCACGGTAATGGTAATACTTCCAAAATGGTAATCAACATTATCACCCATTTTAAAATAGGTTGAACCTCCGTCATCCGTGCAGGTGTAAAGATAATTACCGCTGTCATAACTTTCTACCTGGGCATTTTCGATCTGCACCAGCTGACCTTCCCATTTCTCAGCCGGATTTGTATTGGCGGCAGTTGTGGCAGCGATCTCGGATCCGGCTATAACAGCTGCACTGTAATGAGTTCCTGCCGCTGCGGACAGCAATAGCGGGTCTTCCAGTTCTGTTAAGTCATTAAATTCAGTGCGCCGGGCTACCAGCAATATCTCATCGCCCACACTGACCAGGGCGTCAAAATTTGAATCATAGACCATAATTCCATTATAAGCTCCGGCTGCATCGTGGATCCAGACATTATTATAGGCGTCGTTGGCAGAGACCCGAGCCTGGAAAGTGGCGTTGTACCCGTTTTGAATGGTAGTTCTGCCTGAATATACCGTGTTTGTATAGGCAACAGGCATAATACCGGCATAAAAATCGTAATCACTGGCATTCTCGCTATCGGCAATATTATCGAGAACAGCATCTCCCACCATATTGGCAGAAGCTCCGGTTAAATGGACGATGGTGGGGTCAGCGCCATCTATGGTTGCATTACTGAAGGTTATGTTTGCTGTACCGGAGAGGGAATAATCTGAATGTACCACAGACGTGATGGACATATTATATTTAACATTAATTGCTGAATTACTTACTGCATAGGTTGAAACTATAATAGGATTTGGTGGTTCACTTCCATAACTACCTGTAGGAAATGGAACTGCAGCTGAAGAATTTGTCGTCTCTCCATCAAGAGCATTAGGTGTAGAAAAATACCAGTTGGAAAGTACAAATGTACTTCCATCCGGACCTGTATTCGTGACACGATATGCCCAACCATCCATATATTCCCATGGTTCTCCTGTACCATCAACATCAATTTCTCCAAATATATCAATCACGATATTGTTTTGAAATAACTCTATAGCGTCATCACCATTTACATTTGTTGCTGATCCATCAATATAGTCTGGAAAAAATCCAAACCAGCTATTAAAAGAATCTGATTCAGTTGCTAGATAAATAAAGTCTCCCTCTGTTGCTGTAACCTCCGGAAAAGTAAACTCTTCGCCATCAGTTCCGCCGCCATTATTAGCACAACCAATACCATAGATCGATAAGTCTGCAATATCTGAAGTTACATACAATTCGACAGCTTTGGGTATTCCACCAGTTAAAGGTCCGTCGATTACTCCTGTAATGATTAATTGAGAATGAAGAGAGCAAAAAATCGAAAAAATCAAAAACACAAGAATTATGTTCTTCATCAAAACCTCCTGATTATTTAATATTCATTTTTCATTTAAAACATGTGCCGGATATGTCAAATTATTTAATTATTTGTCACAGATCTGAAGCTGGAATGAAAAATGCGCCTGTTTCCTACAAAAAAGTGTGAGGCGGCATGAAGAAAATATTTTTCAGTTTAATCATAATTGCGCTGTTCAGTTTACTGGTTGGCAGCGATGAAGTCTTAACTCAAACTCTTCCCAACGGCATGACAATAGCAGTTAAAGAGAGCAGTAATAATTCTTCCGTAGGGTTTTACTGTTTTGTTAAGACCGGTTCGGTTAACGAGGGCAGGTTTCTGGGAGCCGGTATTTCCCATTATCTGGAGCATGTAGTTTCGGGAGGAAGTACAACTAAAAGAACGGAAGCGGAATACGAAGCTTTGGGTTCGGAGATAGGTTCAATTGTAAATGCTTATACAACGAATGAGTTAACCGCCTATCACATTGTGGTGGATAAGTTATATAAAGATCAGGCTCTGGAGATACTTTCCGAGCAGATTCAGTTCTGTGCTTTTAATGCTGAAGAAGTTGCCCGGGAACAGCAGGTGATACTTAAAGAGATCGTGATGAGATCAAGTCCGCCCCGTTCTCAGGTCTATCAGAGGGTGAATGAGATAAGTTCACCTCATTCCAATTACAGATATCCGGTTATTGGCTACACAGACCTTTTCAAAACCATTACCCGGGAAGAGCTGCAGGAATATTACCAGCAGCATTACACTCCCAATAACATGATATTTGTTGCGGTGGGAGATTTTGATTCTCAGGAGGTGATGGATCAGATCACGGCTACTTTCAAGGATTTTTCCCGCAAGCAGATCCAGCCGGTTTATCTGCCAACCCAGAATATCAGAAATGGCGATTATGAATTGATCGAAGAGTTTGCGGTTGATCTGCCCAATGGTTTTCTAACTTATATAGTGCCGGCAGCGTATTACGGCGATTATGTAGCCCTGGATGCTGCTTTGAATATTCTTTTTGCCAAGCGGAGATCCCCAATCAGGTTTAAACTCTCAGAGGAACTTAAGCTTGTTAATTATGTTTACGGTTACGCATCTATTTCAGCAACCGCACCGGAGGGATCCATCAATATCGGATTTGAAGCAAAAGATCCAGCCGATCTTCGAGATATAGCTAAAATAATCGATTCTGAGATCGAAAATTACAGCCGGGAAGGTTTTACAGCAGCGGATATTGAGGATATTGTCACTCGGCGCAAAGCTTCCAGGCTGCTTTCAACTCCGGGAGTCCAGAGTGAATGCAACCGCATCGGCTGGAATCTTATCCGTTATGGTGTTCCGGATGCCTATGATGCTCTACAGAAAAAATATGAAGAGCTTACCGTTGCGGATCTGCAGGCAGTTCTTAAAAGACACCTGCTTCCTAAGAACCGTACAGTTTTCTATTCTGTTCCTGAAGGTGACAGGGAGTTACTGGAAAAATCCACAGCAGTTGATATCGTTAAAACCGACCCGCAGCGCCATTTACTGAATGATTCAATAACCCTGATCCACAGATTTAACAACGAAAAGCCTATCATAAAAGGTGTTATACATCTCCCCCTTTCCAGCAATTACGAGAGCAAAGAAAATGTCGGAATGATCTCCTTTATGACTGAACTGATGTTCAGGGGTTCGCAGAACTATGATCCACTGGATATCACCGAATGGCTGGAAGATCATGCTGTCCGCTTTTCTGTAACAACAAATTCCTACGGCACCGAGATCGAGTTTAAATGTCTGACGGATGATTATGATAAGCTGAAAGAGATCATCCTGGATGCGATGAATAACCCTGTTTTTCCGGAAAGCGAAATTGAGCTTTATAAGGAAGCTGAAGAAGCCGCTTTTAAAAGAAGCCGCAGCGATGCGGATGATATTCATCAGGATTATTTAAAATCTGTACTTTACGGAGATACCAGAGACGGATTATCCAGTCAGGCAAAACTGGACATCATGATGAAAGCCAACAGAGAAGACCTTATCTCAACCTATGAAGATTACTTTAAATTCAATCGGGCAATAATCACATTTTTTGGTGATATTTCCGACGAAGAGGCAGAATCAGAAGCGCAGGATCTTTTCAGTAAATTACCCCGGGGAGATATTGCTGTCGAAGCAGAATTTTATCAGATTCCCGAACTCAACGATATTTTTATTAACACTTATGAGCTGGAACAGGTCAATATTTCTGTAAATTGTGTTGCACCCGCCTTTAATGATGCGGACTTCAATGTCTTGATAGTAATAGAATCCCTGTTAAGCGGCAGCAGAGGCAGGTTACATAAAGCTGTGCGGGGAACCAACGATCTGGCCTATTTTGCTTTTCCTCGCTATGGTTATAATCAAGAATCAGGCTATTTCAGACTTACCAGTCAGACTTCCATAGATAAAAAAGATGAGCTGATCGCTGTTATGAACAATGTTCTGGATGAATTATGCGCCGGAAACTTGACACAATCCGAGATTGATCTGGCACTGGAAGAGAGACAGAAGATTCTAATTTCCTATATGGATGACAATAATTTACCGGAATACATGACCCATTACGAAGCACAGGGTCTGGGGTACGATTATATTTTCAGATATAATGAACGCTATAAGGA
Source organism: Candidatus Cloacimonas sp. SDB (assembly GCA_001412425.1). Classification (GTDB taxonomy): domain Bacteria; phylum Cloacimonadota; class Cloacimonadia; order Cloacimonadales; family TCS61; genus SDB. The sequence continues at coordinate 20,220 of LKUH01000174.1, read as the reverse complement.
TATTACACCTGAAGATATTCAAAGGGTTGCCAGTAAATATTTCAGCCAGAAAGCAGTTGTGGTTTCTCTGCCTTCCGGAAACGTTAATCTGATGGTTGATTAGTAAAATTTTAAGGAAATTTAATGGAACAAACAGCTCGATTTACAATTGATGCACAAACACCGGTTATTTGCACAGCAATTCATGCGGGAAGTTTTCTAAGCCCCGAATGTGCAGCCAATATGGCTATCTCGGCTGAGATAAAACTGAGAGAAGAAGATCCTTTTACAGATATTCTGGCAGAGCTTTGTTCCAATAATATAATAGCAAATTACAGTCGGTTTGAATTTGATCTGAACCGCAAGCGGGAAAGTTCCTTTTACCTGGCACCGGAAGATGCCTGGGGCCTAAAAGTCCGGATTAATGAACCAAATTTACAGCATCTTGAAACTTCCTATCAGAAGTACGACGATTTTTATCTGGAACTGTACAAACACTTATCTCAATTGAAAAACAGCTATCAGAAACTGTTTGTTTATGATATTCACAGTTATAACCATCGCCGTAACGGACCTGAAACTGCTCCTGATGATCAGCAGAATAATCCCGATATTGTTCTGGCAACCGGCAATATGCCTAAGACCTGGGACGGCTTAATAGATAAACTTCAGAAGCACTTTCAGCAATATGAAATAGATGGCAGATCTCTGGATGTAAGAAAGAATGTGAAATTCGAGGGTGGCTGGTTTTCCCGCTGGCTGCATTACACCTTCCCTGGTTCAATTTGCTGCTTATCCATTGAGTTTAAGAAAATCTTCATGGATGAATGGACAGGTGAATTATCTACTGATAAATTTAACGTAATAAAAGAAGCTCTGCGCTCAAGCTTCCCAATAATAGAAGATCATTTAGCTGCTTTGTAAAATTTTTTATTCACCGATAATGGAAAGAATAAAATAGAATTCCTTCAGAGGATCACCTGTTTTTGACCAATTCGTATCGTAAACTTCCGTAGCCGCCTGAGTCCAGCTGGTAAGCATGGTGTCTGGATGCGAGCAGGTGTAAACTTCATAAAATGTGGCATCGGGAGCAGCAGTCCAGTTCAGTTGAATAATTCCCTCTTCCTGGGAGATCAGAAGATCTGTGGGTGGATCGCCCTGAGTTAATGCCAGTGTGTGAGAAGCATTTCCCCAGGGTACATAAAATACTTCACCCAGTCCATCATCATCATCTACATCATAGATCCTGCCTGGAATCATAAAATGTCCGATCGGTCCCCAGTAATTGTACAGAGCAGAGATATCTTCAGTTCCATTATAAATATCGTAAGTACCATTATTATAAATGCTGTTGCCCTCAGTTGCAATGGTTCCCAGATCGGGAATGCAACTGCCGTTGAGCTTTAGACCATAATCTCCGTTACCGGTTATCAAATTGCCATGTAAGAGCGGAGAACTGACATTGACATAGATTCCATAATTATTATTTTCCAAAATACTGTTATATAATTCTACAATAGCACTATTATAAATCCGTAAGCCGTAAGAATTATTCTCAAATAAACAGTTATTGATGGTAACCAGATTCGAACCATTGAGGTAAATTGTATAATTACCCTGTTCAAATTTAGAGTAGGATATGGTGCCGGAAGAACCGGTGGAATAATTCAGATAATTCCAGGTGCCGGACTGCCCGTCATTCAAAGTGAACAGAATTGAATCATTTACCGTTCCAACAGCATTTAATGTGCCGCTTATGGTAATGTATCTGCTGGAATTGAACTTTACAATACAGCCTGCTGATATAGTGAGTGTGACACCGGTAGAAACGGAAAAATTCCCATCAACAATATGAGGATTACCGATTGGATACCAGATTGCATCTGAGGTTATGTTGGTATTATGATAAGTTTGAGCATAGTTTGGTAAAAACATTCCAAAAATAAATAAACAGAGAAGTAATAATTTTTTCATCGATCACTCCTTTGATTGCACCAGATAAATTTACTTATATTGTATTAGTAAATTATAAAAGGAAATCAATTCATCTCTGTCAAGAAATTAGCAGAAACAATGACAAGCTAACCCAAAATCTTCTCTTTTTATATCAACTTAGCTTAAGTTTATGCTATTTCAGTAACAGGGTCTTTTTTATCTGGGAATCCTTCTGTGTCTTTAATCTGTAGAAATACAAACCGGAAGGTAAAGGCAGATTGTCTTGATCAGTTCCATCCCAGTTTAAGGTATATATCCCTGGTTTCTGATCAGTCTTAACCAGGGTTTTAACAATCTGCCCTTTAATATTAAAAACAGAAAGGTCAATCTCGGTTTCAGAAACCAGTTCATACCTTATCATGGTGTTGGGATTAAAGGGGTTTGGTTCATTCTGAAACAATTTATGTCTGGGTTTCACAATGTTATCATCACTACCGGACCCGTTGACCTGCACCAACCAGTAGGTGGGATATTCATATTCACCGTTGGAAACTGAAGAATAAATGATAAATTCTCCTGCTTCTGTACAGAAATAAGTGAAGAAAAACGTGGATTCGGTCTGCAGAACATTGTTTACATACCAGGAATAATCCAGGTCGGGATCATTGGAGAAAACGGCAAAAATAACAGCGTCGCCGATTTCGGCAGCAATAGTATCTTCCTGCGGTGTGAAATCGTTCAACTGCGGAGTGACAATGCGTATACTGTCTATGTAAACCGGCTCCAGGGGGTAATTGGGTGGACTTCCATTAGCTCCCGTTGTCTCAACATCTCCTATGTCCTGCACGATATCTATCCCTGCTGTCACATTACCGAAAGCGGAATAATTGTAATTAAGCCAGGGTGTTGCTACCAGAGTGATGAAATACTGAGAACCGCCAGTGTTTGGTCCGGCATTAGCCATTCCAATCACACCTGCGGAATCATAGAGCAGATCATCATGAAATTCGTCCGGAATGGTATAACCAGGTCCACCGTAACCGGTTCCCAGAGGATCACCGTCTTGAATCATAAAATCGTCAATAACCCGGTGAAATAAAAGTCCGCCGTAGAAATTGGAATTGGTCAGGTCGATAAAATTCTGGGCAGTTATAGGGACAAGATCTTCTCGAAGCATCACTTCAAAATTACCCAATGATGTGTGCCACCTTGCTACACTTTGAGCCTGAATCTGATTTGTAAAAAATATCACAAATAAACATAAAAACAGAGATCTTTTTATCATATCACCTCCTGATTAAATTAGTATAAAGAGCTCTAAATTTATAATTTATGTAAAGCAATTTCTAATTTCTTTGAACAGAAAAATTAGTTAAGGCTGGAAATTGATCAAATGGGAAACGCTTAAAAGGAACATTTAGAAAGCATCACCTGATTGTTGGAAATATTTGGAGAAAGCGACAATATCCTTTTTAGTCAAGGCAAAATCCGGATCCCTGTAATCCAGAATAAGTTTAAAAAGCCTGTTTTTCTCTATCAGTTCAAGGATATCGTTTCTGGTGGGATTATTGGGAAAAGCAGATTCCTTTTTACGGGTAATCAGCAAGATATTATGTTCTTTCAGATAGACAAAACCGGAAAACATAAATCAAATAAGGTCTTTCTCTACCAGCTTTCGGAAAATTCCTTCTTTGCATTCACATTTGTTAAAGTGGATTACATTAAGCGATTCTGCCTTTTGTGCTAAATCAGCGGAATTTTTTGAAGATATCAGAATGATTTTAATATCTTTATCTTCTTGTTTTAGCCAGTTGGCCATCAAAAGACCATCCAGATCAGGAAGGTCGTGATCGATGATGGCTATATTATACTCATGACGATTTAAACAGTGATAGGCATCTAAAGCAGTTGAAACCGAATCTACTTCGATAGATTTACCATTAAGATCAGCTTGGATCGCAACTTTCAGGTTTTTATTTGAAACAGCTAATAAAGTCCTCATTTCACCTCTTATATGTCTCTGTTTTTAAATTATTATTCTTATATTTGGAAACCGCTGATTTTATTTCATCAGCCAGCAGGTTATCATTATATGGTTTGAACAGAATACCACTGGAATTGCATTTTTTGCAATTATCCAATACTTCTCTGCTGCTGCAGCCGGTACAGATTATAATCGGGATCTTGTAATTTTCATTGATAAAATGTGCTGTTTCAATTCCATTTAATTCTCCGGGAAGTTTGATATCGATAAAAATAAGATCAGGCTGAACTTTACTGATCAATTCCAGAGCTTCTTGACCTGAACCGACCATGGACTGAACATGGTGCCCCAGATCTGTTAAGGATTTCTTCAAGCCTAAAGCTATAATAGCTTCATCTTCAATTATCATTATTCTTAAACTGCTGCACATCTTAATTCCTTTAACTCCAAGTTTCAATTGAAAAAGGTAATAACAATTTTTGCACCAGAAATGAAATTTAATCCGGGAAGTAAGCTGTAATTCATTTTGTTATGGTTAATTAGAAAAAATAATTAGCATTTAAAAATTAGGATTAGACTAAATATAGAATCAAATACAACAGAAAAGTGTGTAAAAATGTTACATCATGTGGAAATATTAAGCAGGATTATTCTAAATTATAATCCAGGATCTTGGAATAAAGGGATTTTCTGGATATTCCTAAAGCTGAAGCAGTTTTTGACTTATTAAATTTAAATTTATGCAATGCTTTTTTGATCATTTTTATTTCCAGCTGGCGCCTCATTCTAACCAGGTCAAGATCTTCTATCTCAAAGTCATCATCCGCAAGATCAGGAAATTCGAAATCACTTTCTTCTAAAATATCTTTAGCAGTCACTAAAGCGGTTCTGTAGATTAGATTTTTCAGCTGACGTACATTTCCCGGCCAGTTATAATTCTGCATAGATCTGATTGCCTCGGGAGAAATTGATTTGATCTTCTTATTGAATGTGGAATTTGCCTGATCCAAAAAATGTTGTGCTAATAAAGGAATATCTTCCTTTCTTTCGGTTAAAGTGGGTATATCAATGATGAATTCATTCAGTCTGAAAAACAGATCTTCGCGGAACAATCCTTTTTTAATCTGCTCTTCCAGATTTACATTAGTTGCGGTAATTATTCTGATATCAATATTTATGGGTTTATGATCGCCGATTCTGACAATCTGTTTTTCCTGCAGAACCCGTAAAAGTGTAATTTGAGCTGATAATGGTAAATTTCCGATCTCATCCAGGAAAAGTGTTCCACCCTCCGCTATCTCGAATTTACCTTTACAGGCAGTTCGGGCTCCCGTGAAAGCTTCCTTACCATGCCCGAACAGCTCATTTTCTCTTAAAGTATCCGGAATTGCACCACAGTCAACCGCGAGAAAAGATCTGTGCTTTCTGTTGCTCATATCGTGAATCATTCGAGCCAGAAGTTCCTTGCCGGTACCACTCCTGCCTGACAGAATAACTGAGACATCTGTGGGAGCGACAATCTCTACAAGTTCCAGCATTTTCTGGGTTGCTTCGCAATTTCCGATCAGAAAATCGTCCTTAATCGATAACTTATTTTCCAGATAATGCACTCTGTTCTGCAGTTTTTTATTGTTAAGCCCCCTATTGATGATGAGCAGCAACTCCTCATTATTAAAAGGTTTGGAAACATAATTCAAAGCACCCATTTTCATCGCGGTTACCGCATCTTTCACATTACCGAAACCGGTTATCATAATTGTGACCAGTTCCTGATCTATACTGGAAACTCTTTTAAGTACTTCAAAACCGTTTAGATCGGGAAGGTCAACATCCAGAATCAAAATATCCGGTTTAAAGGTTTTTACCTTATTTATACCATTTGTGCCGTTAACCGAAGATTCAACCGAAAAATTATTATTTCTCAACCATCCGGTTAAAAGATTATTCATCACTTTGTCATCTTCAATAATCAGGATCTTATCCATTTCAGCTTCCTTCTGCAAATCTAAAGTCTTCCCAATAAAACCATTTGATCAACTTTGAGAACTATTTGTGTAATCATTACACACATTTTATCTGGTTCTGACTTATGTCAAGCAGTTTACATATGAAGCAATCTTAAAATCTGAAATTTTCAGAGGCAGAATTTGTTCTCAGAGGGAATAATTTTGCTAAAATCTTTACAAATAGATGGGCCAGATGAATTTAGTCTGAAAATTGAACAGGAGAATTGATGAGGTTATTAACCATCAGCCTTTTTTGTGTGTCAGCATTACTACATGCAATCAGCATTTTTGATATTCAATTCACTACAAATTCAGGTGACGGCACATATCCTTCTAATTATGAAGGACAAACTGTTACAACGGGTGGGATAGTTACCGGAACGGATTTCAGCAATGGCAGATTTTTTATTGAATCTTCGGCTGGAGGACCCTGGAATGGAATCTATATCTATAACAATGATTATGAGCCGGCAATCGGAGATAGCGTGGTTCTAACCGGTCAGGTCTATGAATATTACGGATTCACTGAGCTGAGCCCCATCTTTTCGCTGGAAATAGTAAGCTCAGGAAATCCACTTCCAGAATATACTGCGGTTTCCAGCTGGGAAGTTTCTAACGAAGAGGCTTATGAGAGTGTTTTAGTTGAACTCTCCGATGTTATGGTAAGTACCGGATTTGATGAATGGGGCTACTGGCAGATTGATGACGGTTCCGGAACTTGTGTGATCAGTAACGGGTTCATCGATCTCGCTGCAGAAGGCATTCCCATAATCCAGAATTACCTGTTTTCCCACATCCGCGGCATAGTATCATATTCCTGGCAGGAATATCAGCTGCATCCCCGTTTTCTTGATGATCTGCAATCTGCAGAAAATGGCTATATCATTTCTATTGCTCAGGAACATATAATTTCTTCAGAAGTATTTGCTATTCCGGTTGAACTGACTTATTTTGGTCAAGTCCAGCAGGTGGACAATTATCATTTCAGGCTGGAATATAATAACGATATCCTGCTGTTCAGTCATTATGATGTGGAAAACACGTTATCCGAGAATGGTGAAATTTCTTTAGACGATTCAGTTGCTGGAGTTATTGAACTTAGTTTTTCAGGCAATTTCTCTTTTTCAGGAAAACAGGATCTTCTGAAACTCAATTTTTCCGGAATTTCCTGCGGGGAAGCAGGACTGGAATTTTCTGAATTTGTGATCAATGAAACTGAAATAGTTTATTATTCTCTTGGTCAGATCTTCATTCAGACCGAAGCGGTACCGATAGGAGATACTTTAACCGTAATCCAAAAACCTTTACTGAACATACCGGAAATCGTTACTCCGGGTGCAGAATTTACGATCCAATGTCTGGCTGATGAGTCCACTGCCGGCTGGTTTGCTGAGTTGAATTTTGGTGATTTTAGTCTGGAGTTGCCAATTTTCAGCAGTAATTACAATAGCGAACTGCAGCGCTGGTTTCATAATGTAACTGCACCCGGACCGCAATTATTCGAACTTTATGACCTTACCGTAGGGGCTTCCAACCTGGAAACAGATACTACTGAAAATGCTGTTCTCATCATACCGCAATATGAAGAAGAATATTCTTTCATTCACATAACCGACAGTCATCTTCCCACTCATATTTACTATCCGGATCCGGAGTCTCTCACCGATACTTCCGAAATGGAAGATCTGCGTGAAGTGATTGCAGATATAAATTTGATCAATCCGGAATTTGTGCTTATCACCGGCGATCTGGTCAATGAAGGTGAAATGGAGGATTTTGAGAATAGAAGAGTTTACACGAAAGCTCAGCAGCTTTTAACAGAGTTTGAAGTCCCGATCTATCTGGTTGCTGGAAATCACGATCTGGGCGGCTGGCAGGCATCTCCTCCTCCTCAGGGAACAGCTCGCAGGAACTGGTGGAGATTCTTTGGCTGGAACTGGTTGCAAAATCCGCCTGCAGCTGAACCTTATTATACTCAGAATTACAGTTTCAATTACGGAAATGCCTTTTTTATGGGAATGGAAGCTTACCTCAATTATGATGAATACATGTATGATATTTATGGGTATGAAAGCTTTACTGCAGGTCAAATGCAATGGCTGCAAAATCAAATTGCCAATTCTGCTGACAGTGATTTGCGCATTCTGTTCTATCATATGGATTTTTCGGAACAGATAGAACTTGAAGAAATGGGTATTGACCTGGCGTTATACGGGCATATTCATTCCAACAGTGGTAGTATTTTTAACCCACCCTTCAACCTGGCTACAGAATCAACCTGCGACGGTGAAAGGGCTTACCGGATCATTAAGGTGGAAAATGACATTATTTATCCGCAACAGACAATTTCGGCGGGCTGGTACGGCGAAAATCTGGAGATCGAATTTTTCCCCGATAACGAGGGTACGGCAGACAGTGTAACAGCGATCATAAATAATCAGCATCCACAAACTTTTAATAATGCCAGGATCAAGTTTCTGCTCCCCGCCGGAGAATTTGAATATGAAGTCATTAATGGCGAAATTGAACAGATCAATAGTTTTCTGGATCCCCAGGTGATCTATGTTAGAACTGATATACCAGCAAACGATGAATTGATGGTTACCATCAGGGCAGAAGCCATAAATTCCACTGAAAATCAGGATATGCCGAATATCAGCCTGCAGCTGGCTAATTATCCCAATCCCTTTAACCCATCTACCACTATATCTGTCCATCTGCCAGCTGGTTATAGTCAGCTTTACACTGATCAGTTTGATAATTCTAAAGATCTGAAGCTGATTATTTACAATTTGAAAGGGCAAAAAGTAAAAGGATATGATCTGATTCAAAAGGGAATTTCAGAAACGATCGAAGTAATTTGGGATGGTACGGATGAGTCCGGTAACCCGGTTTCATCAGGTGTCTATCTTTGTCGAATGAAAACTGCTAAGCAGGAGCTAACCAGGAAAATGGTTCTTCTGAGATAACGATTTTTCTGTGAGAAAAAAAATATGTCTAAAATCAAGGAGTAAAAACATGAATATTTATAAAATTATTTTTCCGATCTTATTTTGTCTGACCACACAAGCGCTCAGGGCACAACTCTGGCAGCAGAACGATGCGATTTTCAACAGCAGCGGAGTGCCCAGTCTCTCCTTCTCGCAACCGCGTTTTGCCGATCTGGATGGAGATGGAGATCAGGATTTGATTCTGGGCAGCATCAACGATGCTCCCTTTTACTTTGAAAATACGGGGTCTGCAGTTACTCCGGCATTTGCACCCGGACCTGATATTTTCGCCCTGGTCTCTTCCCTGGATGCTGAAATGGCCGTGTGTAAAGATCTGGATAATGACGGCGATCTTGATTTAATATCAGGAGGATATACCGGTTTAAACTATTATGAAAATATCGGTTCGGCTGAAGCAGCATTATTTCAGCAGATCGATAATTTCTTTTCCAATTTGAGTACAGGACAGAATCCTGCCCCGGATCTGGCAGATGTTGATGGTGATGGTAATCTTGATTTAGTAACAGGTTTTAGTGAGAACGGAACCGTAAAGATCTATTTCAATATCGGAACGGAATATAATGCTGAATTTTCGGAAAGTGATGTGTTAGTAATCGGTGATGTGGGACTTTATGCCTATCCTCACTTCTGTGATCTGGATGCAGATGGTGATGAAGATATTGTGGTGGGAAGAGATTCCCATGGTTTTGTCTATTACGAAAATACCGGTACACCTCAAAATGGCAACTGGCAGGCAAATAATGCAGTTCTAACAGGTCTGGGCAATGATTCTTACTGGAATTCACCCGGCATTGCGGATCTTAATGGAGATGGCACTTTTGATCTGATCTTCGGCAATGCTGCAGGTCCTTTGCAGTATTATGAGAACGGCGGAACCCCTGAAAATCCAGACTGGCTGGCGAATACCGAATTATTCGGTGGTATTATTGATGTGGGTGGAGCCAGTAATCCAGTTTTTTATGACTTTGATAATGACGGTGATCTGGATCTGGTGAGCGGCAGCAATCTTGGTAATATCAAATATTATGAAAATACCGGAACTTCCAATTCTCCTGCCTGGTCGGAGGACAGCGGATATTTTTCAGGTATTGATCATTCTATTTATTCTGCCATAACCCTGGGTGATGTAAATAACAATGGACTTGCAGATGCAATTGTGGGAGATCTCAGCGGTAATTTATATTTTCATGAAAACAACGGAACAGGCTTTACTTTCCACAGTGATGTACTGGCTTCCGTGTCTCTGGGAGGCTGGTCTGCCCCACGTTTATTTGACCTGGACGACGACGGTGATCTTGATATAATAGCTGGAAATGAAGCGGGAATTCTTTTTTATTTTGAAAATCAGGGAACACCTGAGGATCCGGACTGGGTAGAGATCGTTAATTATTTTGGTGGTATAGATGTCGGTACTAATTGTGTTCCAACTATTGGCGATCTCACTCTCAATAATAATTATGACCTGATCACAGGTAATCTGTGGGGTGAAGTGCAGTTTTTCTCCGAATATCATGGCAACTGGGTTGAAGATCCTGATCCTGTTTCAGGATTAAGCGGAGGGCAGAACACAACTCCGGCTTTAGCCGATCTGGATAATGACGGCGATCTTGATTTGATATTGGGTAATTACAATGGCACATTTAATTATTTTGAAAACCTGACATTTATTGTGAACTCTGATCCGGAAATGATTCCGGATAATCCTCTAAAACTTACAAATTATCCCAACCCTTTTAACCCCAACACTACAATTTCTTTTAATCTAATCACTTCTCTTGAAAGGAGTTACACCGAACAGACTGAAACCGGCCAGGAACCGGAGCTGGTTATTTACAATTTGAAAGGACAACAAGTGAAAGTATTTGATAAACTTCCAGAGAGGATAACAGAAACGATCGAGATAGTGTGGAATGGCAGGAATGATGCCGGTAACCCGGTTTCATCCGGTATTTATTTCTGCAGATTAAAATCAGGACAATACAAGGTGAGCAGAAAACTGGTGCTAATGAAATAAATTCAAATTCCAAAGAGGTAGTTCGCTGTTTTTTTAGTACAAAATTTTGCAAAATCTGATCGCCGATTTTTATTGACATTTCACTTAGGCATCAGGAAAAAATACTATCAATTATGCGGGTGTAGCTCAGCTGGTAGAGCATCAGCTTCCCAAGCTGGTGGTCGCGGGTCCGAATCCCGTCACCCGCTCCATTTTTGCAACAGACAGATAAAAAATATATTCATGGAACTTATGATATGATTGTGAAGAAGAAAGCTTTATACATGAAAATGTACTTTTTTAGGAATATTTTATGAATTATTCTTTTAAGACCATTTTAACAGAGTTAGGTGAACTCACTCTGATCTCCTGCCGTAATAAATTGATCAGAATATATTTTCCGCAGCAGGAAATAAATTCAGTTTACCTCACAAATTCAACTGCGAATACTGAACCCGTCTTATTAAATGCAACCGAACAGCTGGAAGAATATCTGAAAGGAAAAAGAAGAACTTTTGCACTCGATCTAAATCCTGAAGGTACTCTTTTTCAAAAAAAGGTATGGGAGGAATTGCTGCTTATACCCTATGGAGATACGATTTCTTATCAGGAGCTGGCTCTTCGAACGGGCTCAATAAATAAGGCTCGAGCAGTTGGATATGCTAACAGCAGAAATCCTCTTCCCATCATTATACCCTGTCACAGAGTAATAAATAAAAATGGGCGGTTGGGTGGCTATGCGGGTGGAAGGCAGATAAAGCAGAAGCTGCTGGAACTGGAGAGAACCCGCTGAATAACTTTTCTATTCCTATTAATAGAAAAACCCTCACTCCAATTGTAATGAGGGTTTTTATGCATAAATTTCTCTTACAGCAACTGCAAGATTTTATTCGATTTTTCAATGAAAGCGTGTAATTCTTTACCGCTGAACTGCTTTTGTTCCAGCAAAGCCAGTTCATGAATGTAATTTACCAGAAGTTTCACTTTTTCAGTTTCACCTTTTTCCTGGAATTTTAGAATCTTCCTGATTATTTCATTTTCAGAATTAACAATAATTGTGTGATTCTTGAGGAAATCCACTTCTCCCTGCTGCTGCAGGTAATTCATTTCCTGAAAACGCCGCATAAATTCATTGAAAACGATCATGGCAGGTATATTTTCAGCTTTCAAATGCTTCACTTCCGTGTTAACAGCCAGATATGCCTTGCCCAATATTTCATTAAAAACACCTTCTGCAAACTCCGCTCTCACTTTAGGCGGAATATCGTAAGGTTTAATGTAAGTATGATCATCCTGGTTTCTAACATATGGAGCCAGAACATTGACCGCTTCAGGATGCTTTTTGATGAATTCACCATACTCATCTTTGCTGTAGGAAGCTTCAACCTTGTCATTTAAAATCCTGTCGAATATTTCTTTAATCTTCTCCGATTCAGTCCTGTTTTGAGCATCAACAACTTCAGTTTTTTCTTTATACAAGAGGTTTTCGTTAATCTCTGAATCAATTCTGACAAAATTTGTTTCGGGAAGCTTCATCTCCATCTGCTGGAAGAGATGGTTATCCATAATGGAATTGGCAAAAATAACCTCTATTCCCTGTTCTTTCATCAGGTTAAGATAAGTGACCTGCATATCTTCACTGGAAGCATAAAAGATCTTATAAGGTTTAGCATCAGATTTATTTCTGTCTTTATATTCCTGGACTGTTACATAGTCGTCATTAGTAGTTTTAAAAATTACCTGATCTTTCATGATCTCATAAAATTTTTCGTCAGTAAGCATCCCGTATTTAATAAAATGCTGGATTTCATCCCAGAAACCTTCATATTTCTTGCGGTCTTCCTGGAAAATTTCCTTCAGACTGTCACCAATTTTTTTAATAATATACTGCGATATCTGCTTAACCTGTTTATCCTGCTGCAAAAAGCTTCTGGAAACATTCAGCGGTATTTCCGGAATGTCAATTCCTCCCCTCAGCAAAAGCAGGAATTCGGGAACTACCTGTTTCAGGTCTTCTGCGACAAAAACATTATTGCAGAAGAGTTTAACTTTACCCTGATTGAGATCGATCTGATTGCTTATTTTCGGAAAATAGAGAATACCCTTCAGATTGAAAGGAAAATCTACATTCAGATGAATCCAGAAGAGGGGATCTTTGTAATCGTGGAACATCTTTTTGTAGAATTCCTTGTATTCTTCTTCACTTACATCTTTAGGCTTGCGGTTCCAGAGAGCTTCTTTCTGATTCAATACCTCTTTATTGAATTCAATTGAAAAAGGCATGAAATTGCTGTATTTTTCTACGATCTCTTTGATCTTGTGATCTTCCAGATATTCGAGGTTATCCTTATTCAAATAGACAGTTACAGTTGTACCAACCTTTTTCCGGCTACCTTCTTTCAACTTATATTCCGTGTCACCTTCACATTCCCAGTATGCCGGCTTTGTCCCTTTTTTGTAAGAAAGAGAATCAATGGTAACTCTTTCCGCAACCATAAAAGAAGAATAGAAGCCTAATCCGAAATGACCGATTATGGCTGCTTGTTTATCTTTAAACTTTTCGACAAAATCTTCCGCGCCTGAAAAAGCAATCTGATTGATGTATTTTTTGATCTCCGTGGCTGTCATGCCGATCCCGTTATCAATAACCTCGATGGTTTTCTTCTTTTTATTAACTTTGATCTGCACTTTCAGCTCTTCATCTTTCAATTCAGGTTCCAAAGCTTTACGCTTCTGCATGGCATCAATGGAATTAGAAATTAACTCTCTTAAAAAGATATCATGCTCCGAATAAAGCCACTTCTTAATTATGGGAAATATATTCTCTGTATGGATTTGCAATTTTCCGCTTTTCTTCTGCTCTTGTACCATAGATTACTCCTGCTTTTTTTTAAGAGATAAATTAAATTTAAGCTCTAATTTGTCAAATAGTTTTTTAGCACTCGGACTATATGATTGCTAAATTATTACAAATCTGATAGGGAGGGAAATTTTGTTCAATAAGGATCCTGCTCTTATATTCCGGGAAAATTAATTTTCAGGATTATTTTATAACAAATTCGGCTGTTACGGTAACTTTAATATTTTTATTCCGGGTTGACGTCTGATGAATTCCGTATCCTGAAACATCAGTTGAGTAAGGCTCGGTGATCTGAAACACACCTGCCCGGGCAGATCTCATTTTTTTGATCTTCGAGTCAGCAGCTTCAACAATTTCCTGTGCTCTTTCACGGGCATCAATTGTAGCCGCTGCCAGTAGCTGCTGTTTTATTTCCGGAAGATGGGACGAAAAATATTCAATTTTGGAATATTCAAAAGTTATCCCTTTTTCGACAAAATAGGCAGGATTGACAGCAATTTCTTCTACCCTATCCAGAGAGTCGGAAACCAGAAATATCCGCTGTTCCAGAGTATATCCGCTCACTTTGCCGTATTCCCCGTAATTTTTGTATACAGAAACAGGATTGATATTGAAATCTGAAGTCTCAATTTCCAGTTTATTCCAGTTTTCCAGGAAAGTGTTGAGTTTGTCATTTATCTCCTTATATCCCTTTTCCAATTCTGTCAGAGAAGTTAGAACTGATAAATTAAAACTCCATTTAATTATATCTGCTTCATAGGCATTAGTGGAATAACCTACTACTCGAACAGTATCCAGATTCACCCTGGCAGCATAAAAAAATATTCCCAGAATAAGAGATGCAATAATTATACTCGCAGCAATTATGGTTATTGATCTGTAATTCATAATCTTACCGCTCCTCCAGTTTCTTTCAAGGTTCACACTCTTAACTTTAATCTAAAACCATGATCTTGACATTGTCTTCTTTATCTGTTTCAAGGAAGGATACTTTGATGATCTCTTCAGCAGAAGTAGGAACTTCTTTCCCGACGAAGTCAGGTTTTACCGGCATTTCATGGTGACCTCTGTCAATAAGCACACAAAGCTGAATATTTCTGGGTCTGCCATAAGCAAGAACACCGTCAATAGCTGCTCTAACTGTTCTGCCAGTATAAAGCACATCATCCATTAGGATAATTTTTTTTTCTTTAACTTCAAAATCTATATATGAATCGTTCATGATAGGCTGGTTGGCAATTAATGAGAGATCATCCCGGTAGAGCGAGATATCCAGAATACCAACCGGCAGTTTGATATTTTCAAATTCTGCGATATATTTTTCCAGTCGTTCTGCCATGGGCACACCTCTGCTTTTAATGCCGACAAGGCACACATCCTTAAGTCCCCGGTTGTGTTCGATAATCTCATAAGCCATTCTTTTAAGTGATCGATCGATCTGCTTGGAATCCATAATTGTGCTTTTAACCTTCATCCTTTCTCTCCATTTTATTTTTTTTTGTGTCAATTTCCGATTTGAGTCCGATAAGTTCATAGATCTTGATTGTATCAGCTTTTCCTCTGAGCAGAACTTCATCAATAAAATTTGCGATCAACCGTTCCTGAGCCAGCAGAAAGGTAGGTTCGCTTATCAGGATTTTGTTACTGGTTTCATATTGTTTATTCAGATCTTCGATCCTTGCGCCGGAATTCATAGTATCTCCAATAGCGGTATAATCAAAGATCTGTTCGGAACCCAGATTTCCCACAGTCGCAGATCCGCTGTTAACGCCTATCCCGATCTCAAAAACATCTTTTTTCTCCTTAGCCCATTTTTCTCTCAGCTCGTTAAATTTCTGTCTCATTTCCAAAGCAGCTTTACAAGCCCAGTAAGCATGGTTATCCAGGGCAACCGGATCACCGAATATGGCAATTATCGCATCGCCGACAAATTTATCGATAGTGCCTTTATTTTCTCGAAGCACCTGAACCATAGCAGTTAAATATTCCTGCAGGATCGTAACAGTCTCTTTGGGAGAATGACTCTCGGTGTAATTGGTAAAATCCCTGATATCGGCGAAAAGCACAGATATCTCTCTCTGGGTTCCGCCATATTCCAGTTTTCGATGATCCTTGATCAATTCATTTACCAGCTCCGGTGCCATGTATTGGTTAAAAGCCTGTTTTATGAATTTTCTTTCCTTTGCGGTTTTTATATACTGAAAAACCAGCCCTACCACAAACATCACCAGTATTAGAGCCGGAATTTCCAGGCTGGAAATCACTGTATTTTGATTTTTGAACAGCAAGTAGGCAAAAATGAACCATCCGATAAAGAAAAGCAGATTAACAAAAACCGATCTTGAGGGTCTTATATAAAAATTCATCATCAGCAAAATTATTCCTGCAATCAGGAGGATGATGAAAAAATAAAAACCGGAAAAACTGGTCAGAAAATTTTCATCCAGAACCATTTGAATGAAGTTGGCATGCACTTCCACTCCTGGCATCAGCTTTCTGGTCTGACCCGAAAAAGGTGTGTTATGATTGTCATGAAATTCATCGGCAGTTGCACCAATCAGTACGATCTTATCTTTAAAATCTCCATTTTCCAGATAGATCTCAAAGCTGTCGATATCGTATTTTTTGGGAAGTTCAAAGCCTGCATCGTCCAGAACATCAGCGAAATCGTAATGTTTAAAGCTGTTAGCTGGTCCGTAGAAATTCAATCTGGCGCTTCTATAAGAATCTTTAGGAATGAATTTATTTCTGACTTTGAAGAATGATCTGCCGTTATTGATCTGTTCCTGCCAGTTTACATCACTGTGCAGAGTTGCCAGAGACAATATTCCGATCGAGTAGACTTCTCCTTGCTTAACTGGCTGAAATAATTCATATTTTCTGACAAATCCGTCCTTTTCCAGTGAAATATTCACTGTTCCCCAGAGGGCGCCGTTATCTATTAATTCATTTATGGGGGGCAGAATCTGTTCTTTGATATAATTATCTCTGTACTCTTTAATGATTTTACCGGCAAAGATCAGGTTTTTGTATTCTGAAGCTTTCCTGGCAAGTTTCATGTCCTCTTCTATAGTTGAAGGTTCAGTAAATTCCAGATCAAAAATTATCTGTTTCGCACCAGCTCTTTCTAAATTTTCGATGAGATGGGCATAGTAGCCACGGGGAAAGGGCCACTGTTCGTTTAGAGAACTAAAGGTATCGTCACCGATCTCTATGATAATTATTTCATCCGAGACTTCCTGAGGACCGCGCAGCAGAAAATGATTATCCTGAACTTTGTATTCCAGAATCTGCCAGAAATCAGTGATAAAGATCACTTTCATGACAACAGTTATCAGTATTGCTATTAAAGCTAATCGTAAAAATTTCATCAGTTCTCCTCTTCTTAAAATTTGTATTTAAGATTGATCCTGAAGTTTAATCTGGAATAAGCTTCATTTTCCAGATCTTCATTATCATAGTTTGCCATTCCTAAGGAAGACTTCAAGGTCAAAACCTTAGAAATGCTGGCTGTTATGCCGATATTTGCCATGGTGGATTTCTGCTTCTGATCACCGCTTTCGGCAGAAAGCCTCAGGTCGGCATAAGGTTTATATTTATCTTCCTGAAAAGAGAAATTAGCTCTTAAATAAATTGAATTATAGCTGGATTCAA
This sequence comes from Candidatus Cloacimonas sp. SDB, assembly GCA_001412425.1. Lineage (GTDB taxonomy): Bacteria > Cloacimonadota > Cloacimonadia > Cloacimonadales > TCS61 > SDB. The sequence goes on along the minus strand of LKUH01000174.1, from coordinate 2,798 downwards.
AATTATCAGTATCAGCTTTGGAAGTTCCATAAGATTCTATTATATCCTTTTTCGCAGCAAAGGTATAAGTTACCAGAGTTTTCACAGGAAGCTTCGAGAAATCACTGCTGGCAGAAAGACTGAAACTGTTTCTCCTGTATTCGAAAGAACCTTGAGCTTCATCTTTATAAAGGTTATTACTGACAGCTAAAGTAAATAAAGTAGGAGCAAAAGTGATGGTATTCACATAATAGCCGGTATTAAAATTGATGGTATTGCTGCTGAGATCAAGCTCCTGCAGAGCTTCTTCATCTGCTGCATTTTCCTGATCATTGCCGGAACTGTTGCTGGTAAACATCAGGCTGAAATATGGCAGTCCTAAAGGGCGATACATTATCTGAGTGAAAATGTTGGAGGAATTAAACGTATATTCTTTCTCATCATAGACGTTATCGGAATAAAGATTCACCCCCAAACTGAGGATCAGTCTATTTCTCATCAAATTCAAATTATCGTAAATACTTAGAATACGGGTATCTTTAGTCAGAAAATTGGCAGCCAGAGAATTAAAACTGGCACCGATGGCCGAATAGGATAGACTTAAAAGATTATTCTTCAGCAGCCATTTCAAGTAAAGATTATAAGCCATACTGGAAAGATTTGGAATAATGGGTGAAACATTTTTATTGATCACAAAAATATGTTCCAGGCTTTCAGGGTCGAAGGGCAGCTCTTCTCCCAGATCGGATTCCAAGGAATCCTTATCAACTGCTCCTCCTATTATGTTATCGTTATACATGCTCATAGCCCATTCCAGGCCCATAATCAGCCTTTGATTGTTCAGTGCCAGTCTCAGGTCCGATGCCAGAACAATATTATCTTTGGGAGTAATTGAGGGCATACTGTCTGTTTGGGTGATATAGTATTTCTTTTTTAAGGAAGCTTCCTCATCCCTGGTTTTCGAAAAACTCAACCCCCACTGCAGTAATTCTCTGGTTCCTACTTCAGTTCTTAAAGCCAGTGAATTTCTTTTAAATGTACTTCCTGAGTAGGTTGTGTAATTCTGACCGGCATAAGTGGTATCCGCTTTGCCGTTTACGCTCCGATAAATACTCCCGAAAGAAAAATAAAAACGGAAATTGCGGAACAGAACATTGGTATGAATCCCGCGTAGATTCTTACCATTAGCTGAAAAAATACCAAAATAAGGAGAATGATCGCCTCCGATAAATTCCAGATGCGGTATTTTCAGCCTGATGTTGTACCGATTAACTGCCTGATCATCGCTATCTTCCCGGGAAGAGAGATAAATCCTGGAACGCATATCCAGTTTTTTATAGTTTCCCCTCAGATTCATCAACAGACTGTGGTTCTCATCTTTCGTATCTTCAGTCTCAGAATTTGTTCTTCTGATCCTCGAGGCTGCAGTTATATCACCGGAATAATTAAACTCGGTAGTTTTGATTCTTCCCGGTACCTGATGTGACCATTGTCTGGAATTGATCTTTTCTCCGCTTTTCAGTTCTGCGGTAACCTGGAAAGTATGATTACCGGGAGCAGCTTCCTGAACCTGATAAATTAACATATTTTTAGTTATCCTGGCAACATGTGTTCTGTCTTTTCCATCAAAAATAAATTTCAGAGAATTCTCTTTCAGATCATTCTGCAGAGAGAAAAGAGAAATGGCGATGGTGAAATCAGGAGATTCCGGCGGAACATTCTGATCAGGTGAAAGCAGGATGAAGGCTGTTTCAATTTTTTTTGTGGAAATGATCCCGAAGCGGAAGCTATTGGTCTGTGGAGAGATCTCTGGATAAGTAAAAACATTATCATCAAAATCTCTAATCAGAAAATAGTATTCTATTCCACTACCATAAACTGACAGATCCTGAAGGGTGCAGGTATAAAATGGATCAGTTTCACTTCCAGCCACCATATCTTTGCCGGAAAAGTTAATTTCTCCAGTTCTCCTATAAAGGAATTCTACTTTTTTTATGTGATTGAATCCGCTTCTGATCTCCAGTTGAATAACAGCTTTTTCATTTTCATAAAAAGAGGCTGGCGGTAAATGTTGAAAAGTTAACGAATAGATCAGGCAAATTTGGAACAAAAAGAGTAAGATAAATAATTTTTTCATTATTTTACCCTCATTCTAATTCTATGAAAATTGTTTTCTCTTCACCCTCGGCATTTTCCAGTTTGATCTCCAGTGTCTGGGTCTTTTCAATTATATCCTCAATATTTTCTTCGATCTCTTCCAGCTCGTAAGGTGAAACTTCAATCAACCCCGTTCCGGTAGAATATGCTTTTTCTCCTTCGTTCACAAGTACAACCTGTTCATCTGTCTTATTTTTCATTTCCACTTTTCCGGTTACAGTATAAAGGGTGGTAGCTCCGTCTTTATCAACTTCCAGCAAAAATTGAGTTCCCTTAACCGAGACTACGGTGGTGGGAGTTTCAATTTCAAAGTCACCGCTTCCGGGGTCCACTCTGGACCATAATTCTCCCAGATCAAGTTTAGATCTCTTGTTTAATTTCCCCTTTTCCGCCACGGCAAAAATTTCCAAAATACTGCGCGGAAACAACTTTACAATAGTGCTGCCATCAATGAACTTTAGGGCCGCAAAGGAGTCCTCATTGCTTTCCAGCAGGTCTTTACTGAATAACTCATATCCTGTTTGCAGACTGCTAATTTTTTCCGCCCTGGTCAAATTCACATCACCATTTACTTTCAGGGAAATTGCGATGGATTCCTGTGCCAGAAGCACTGTGGCTGAAATTAATATGAGAAAGAGTAAATTCAATTTTTTCATATTTCC
>LKUH01000173.1 GCA_001412425.1 Candidatus Cloacimonas sp. SDB | reverse complement strand
AGCCAGTGTTGGAATGCGATCAACTCCCAGCGTACCGGAAGTGATCTTAGCTGCATCCAGACTCGGAATACGAGCCACATTGAAACTGCCGGATGTGATCTTGGAAGCATCGAGACTGGGTATCTGCGATGCAGATAAAACACCAGTAATCTTAGCTGCCGAGATATCGGGTAATTGAGTATCAGGAAGCTTTCCATCAGCACCTAACTGCGCTACTCCATTAGCAACACCAAGCTGGTCGGAATCAAGAATTGATTTCCATTGTCCTGCCATTTTACTTCTCCTTTTCTATTAGATTCTCAAAGTGCTGCATCATCAGAAGAGCACCTTCAGTTTTTAAGATTTTTTGCTGTGTATCGTTAAGCAAAAGACTGAGTCTTTCATGCTCAGATTTGAGTTCTGCTTTCTGCTTTTCAATCAGCTTCTTTACATTCATGCTTGCTCCTTATAAATATATGGTTTTCCATCTTTAATAAATATCTGACCATCTCCTGCTTCTGCCGGAAATACATCTCCGGAGAGTATTAGATTTTGATCGTTGATTCCAAGGTCTTCTTTCTCATCGACCGTTGAGTAAATAGTCTTAACAAAGGCTATATTTTTATCGGTAGAGAGTGTAGGTGTCGTTTTACGGCTGATCAGGTCCCAAACAGTATTGTTTCTTATTGATTTCATATTTGACTCAACTCAGCCACTTTCTGAGCTAAGGTGTTAGAGGAATGCAGCACGTTAGCCAATGCCTGCAGAGCATCGGCATCCTGAGCAAAAGCATCGATGATATTACCGATAGTCAGCTGCGCTTCTATAGCATCCAATCTATTTTCAATGCTGTTGTTTACATGATGGTAAACATGATTATAAGTTCTTGATTTGCTTGATTGACCTGAGACCGCGGTGATGGCAACATTCAAGGTATCTCCATCTTCTACTCCGACCAGCAAATCCTCAGCAATAAAGATAATATTGCTGGAACTTATTCCTTCGCAAATTGTTATACCGTCTTTAGAAACAGTCACTATCCAATAAGTTATATTGATCACCGGAGAAGTATTGCAAATTAGCCTTATACCTCCCATTCGGTTATAAATTGAAGCCGAGATAGTTACCGGAGTCAGATCGACAATCATCAAATCAAGAGTATTTTCAATAGTTGATATATCCGAATCGATGCGGTTAATGTGATGCCCGATATCCATATTGTCAGGCATGATGACTTCTTCTGCCAAATGACTGTGATTGGCAGATGCATAGTTGTGAGTGTGATTAACATCTGCCTTTCCTGAGATGAGAGCTGCAATCTCAGATTCAACATTGGATCCATTAGCTGTCTTTATCTGATCAGCATTATGCTTATTAGATCCTGTTCCAGTGTGATTTGAGATGCCATCCTGATTAGATTTCATCTGAGCATCGATTACATCCAGATTGTTATTTAAAGCCTGTGCCCAGCCTGACTCACCAGCCTGTGGCTTGTATAAATTATAGTTAGTAGTTTCTGCCACTTTAACTCCTTAAAATCCCCAGTTCTCGCCCCAGTCTGATCCCCAGCCAAAAATGTTATCAAAGTTGATATAGTTCAAACTCTGATATATCGATTTAAAAGAGAATTTTACCTTATTCTTAAATGACCGCGTATCATCTTCCAGCTTTGGCAGTTTATCGATAATAAGCGGAAACTGAAGTGTGGTCTCTGCTGTGTCGAATTCAATGTATAGCTGCTCTGCATCTGAAAGATGCTCTACCAGATTATCGTATTCAATTGGAAGCAGAATAGCTTCACATTCGATTGAGTCTTCATGATAAGGTTCTCTTCTTATTATAATAGTAGGATCAAAGGCATTCTGCTTTTCTATTCGGTATTTTACTTCCGGCTCGTATTCAACAATACCGTTCTCCACTACGTAGCCATCTACTATCCCATCTGCTATTTTGATAATGCGAAATCCATCATAGCTCAGCATTATAACTCCCATGCCTTGATCTTGTATTCATCAGCTTTGGCATCTCGCTGGATTTCAGTGATACGATACAATATGCCA
>LKUH01000172.1 GCA_001412425.1 Candidatus Cloacimonas sp. SDB | reverse complement strand
TATGGGCATAAGATATCTTTTCCCAAAGTAAGTTACTTTACTTACTCTTATTAGATGCTCTATGTTTAGTAATTAGTTGGTCAATCTTCTTATTTTCCCCTACCAAAATTAAGTTTTCATTCTCAGTAATAGTATGTTTTTCAGTAGGTGAAAAAGTGAATTGATTACCACGACGAATTGCCAACAAAGTCACACCATATTTCCCAGGCAAGTCTAATTCACCTAACGTTTTTTCGCAGAATACAGGTAATGCGGCTATTTCGATTAAACTATATTTCTGGGATAATTCCATCTGATTTTTAACATTGGGCATAATTAAACTTCGAGCAATGCGTATTCCTTCATCCCTCTCCGGATATACCACCCTATCCGAACCAACTTTTTCCAGTACCCTACCATGTAATGGATTATTTGCCTTAGTAATAACATATTTTACACCAATTTCTTTGAGCATAATGGTAATCAAAATACTTGATTCCAAATCCGTACCAAGACTAACTATAGCAGCATCAAAACTCTCGACTCCCAATTCTTTTAAGATCTTTTCATCTGTAATATCAACTTTAACAATCTTGGTTAAGGTGTCTTTTAAAATATCCACCTTTTCTTCATCATTATCCACACCCAGTACTTCATGGCCCAGTTCAACTAATTCAGTAGCTACTGCTGTCCCAAAGCTTCCCAGGCCAAAAATAACAAATTGTTTCATCTCTGAATTCTCCTTCAACTAAAATGATATTTTATCAGTATCTATCCGACCATCACTCGATCTTCAGGATATTGAATTGACTCTGGCTGTCGATTTATTATTAATGACATCGCCAGGGCAAGTGGTCCCAACCTACCAAAGAACATGGTTAAAATTATAATTATCTTACTGGTAAACGAAAGTGAACTGGTAATTCCTGCAGATAAACCAACCGTTCCAAATGCAGAAATCATTTCAAAAAGTAATTCAATAAAAGAAAAGTCTTCCAAATAAGAAATAAACAAAGTCATTACAATTGTCCAACTAAGGGTCAACATGAATACTGTTAATGCCTTATTTACAATTTCTTCGGAAATTTTTCTCTGAAAGACATAAATATGTTTCTTCCCCTTTAAAGTATAAATCATTCGCAAAAATAATATGCCAAATGTTGTGGTTTTAATGCCTCCCGCAGCAGAAGTCGGTGATCCACCAATCAACATGAGAACAACCAGTAAGAATAATGCTGCACTACTCATTTGCCCTATAGGAATAGTATTAAAACCTGTTGTTCTGGCAGTTGCTGACTGAAATACTGAACTCAATATCCTAGCCTTAAGACTATAAGACTGAATAGTATCAGGGTTCTGATTTTCAAATACAAAAATTCCCAGGGATCCGACTACTAGTAAAATCAATGTAATTATAATTACTAATTTGCTATGCAAAGAAAGTTTTTTTCTCCTGGGATATTCATAGAGCTCAACCAACACCAAAAAACCGATTCCTCCGGCAATGATTAGAATAATAAAAACGATATTGATTCCCACATGAGAAACGTATTTTTCCAGACTATCACTAAATAGCGAAAACCCGGCATTACAGAAAGCAGAAACAGCGTGAAAAAAAGAAAGAAACAGGGTTGAGCAATTACCGCCTTCCTGATGCCAGTTTAAATACAAAAAGAATGTTCCTAACCCCTCAAAAAAGAAGGTAAAAAGAAAAATATATTTCGCCAAACGAACTAACCCACCTATAGAAAATTGATTTAATGATTCCTGAATAATGAGCCTTTGACGAAGAGAGATTTTTTTTCCCAGCAGAAAGGCAAACATAGTTGAAAAAGTCATTATGCCTATTCCTCCGATCTGGATAAGAATAAGAATAATCCACTGACCAAAAAGAGAGAAATAACTTCCTGTATCTACAACTATCAAGCCGGTAACACAGGCAGCAGAGGTAGCTGTAAACAGAGCATCAATCCAGCTTATTGTTTCTTCGCTGGCAGAAGCCACCGGAAGATGTAACAAATAGGTGCCAATAAATATGAAGCCCAGGAAAGACAATACCAATACCTGATTCGGGGATAACTTATTTTTTACCTTTAAAGAAGGGTGTTCTAAATTCACAATACTCCTAATC
>LKUH01000171.1 GCA_001412425.1 Candidatus Cloacimonas sp. SDB | reverse complement strand
ACCTTTGTCCATGTCTACTTCAAGGATATCTCCTTGTTGAGAATTTTCAAAAACCTCACTAGATTCAAAGATTGGCAACCCTATATTGATAGAATTACGAAAAAAAATTCGTGAAAATGATTTAGCAATAATACATGAAATACCTGCTGTTTTAATAGCAATAGGTGCATGCTCTCTAGAACTACCGCAACCAAAATTTTCTCCAGCAACAATAATATCTCCCGGCTTCATCTTTTTTACAAAATCCCGGTCATAATCTTCCATGCAATGTGATGCCAATTCTTCTGCGTCTGATGTATTCAAATATCGAGCAGGAATAATGACATCAGTATCGATATTATCTCCAAATTTCCATATACTTCCTTTTATAATCATGATTAAACTACCTCCTCGGGATTGGATATCTTTCCGGTAATAGCCGAAGCTGCCGCTACTGCCGGATTAGATAAATACACTTCACTTTCCGGATGGCCCATTCTGCCGACAAAATTTCGGTTAGTAGTTGAAATGGCTTTTTCTCCTTGTGCCAGTACACCCATATGACCACCAAGGCAAGGTCCACATGTAGGCGGACTAATGATTGCTCCAGCCTCAACAAATATCTTTAATAAACCCTCTTTCATGGCATCTAAATAAATCTGTTGAGTAGCCGGAATGACAATTAACCGGACATGTGAATCAACCTTGTTATTTTTTAAGATCTGGGCAGCTATTCTTAAGTCCTCAATATGACCATTGGTACAGGAACCTATTACCGATTGATCTATTTTAACTTCTCCAACTTCACTAATTGGTTTTCCATTACCAGGCAAATGAGGGAAAGCTACCTGTGGTTCAATATTTGCTACATTGTATTCAATTACTTTCTCATAGTGAGCATCAGGATCGCTGTTTAATAGGGAAAATTTTTTATCTGCCTTATTTTTCAGATATTCCAAGGTAATATCATCTGCCTCGATTATGCCGCCCTTTCCCCCAGCCTCAATAGCCATATTGCAAATAGTAAACCGGTTATCCATAGATAATCCTTTAATAATCTCACCGCCAAACTCCATAACTCTGTAATTAGCACCATTTACCCCTATCTGTGTTATAGTATAGAGAATAAGGTCTTTTCCTCCTACCCATTTATTTAATTTTCCGCTATAAATAAACTTAATTGTCTCAGGCACTTTAAGCCATACTTCGCCAGTGGCCAGGACAGCCCCTAAATCAGTGCTGCCAACCCCAACGGCTAAAGCTCCCAATGCTCCGGATGTCGGTGTGTGAGAATCAGCTCCCACAATAAGCTGACCGGGCAAAGCCAAACCTTTTTCAGGTATAAGAGCATGTTCTATACCACATTGTCCGACCTCAAAATAATGAGTAAGGGCTTGTTCTCGCGAAAACTCTCTAAGAATTTTTGTCTGTTCAGCTGATTTTATGTCTTTATTCGGGGCAAAATGGTCTGGTACAAAAGTCACTTTATCTTTGTCAAATACCTTTTCCGCACCAATCTGTTTAAAAACCTGTATTGCTAAAGGTCCGGTTATGTCATTGGCAAAAGCAAAATCTACTTTTGCTTTAATTAAATCACCAATTTTTATATTTTCCTTTTCACAATGTGATTGAAGTATTTTTTCTGCAATTGTCTTTCCCACGTCTTCCTCCTTAATTAACTATTTCTATTTATTTAATAAAGCAACTATATTAAGCATCTTCTCTGTCGCCTCAATAGCTGCTAAAATCTGATCAGAATTAACACCTTTGGTAATAATATTCTGTTTATTATTCTGTAAACCCCAGGTTATCGAACACTGAACCAGTGCATCTGTCTTACCCCCTGGTGGAATTGTAACTACATAATCAAGCAACATTGGTAATACAAATCCTATTTTTTTAAATACTTTCCTTATGGCATTCATAAAAGCATCATATCCACCATCTCCATGGGCAATTTCTTCTATTTCTGTTTCCTCCCCCTTTTTCTGGTCTCGATAGAGTATCTTAATTATTGCAACCGGTCTAGTTGATTTACTTGTCAAAATATTATAGGCTTTTAATTTAAAAATATTCTCTCCTGGTGTATCCAAAATATCAGAGATGATGTATGGCAAATCAGCAGTTGTAATAGTCTTCTTTTTATCACTTAATTCAATAACTCTCTCCAGCACGCTTCTTTTTTGTTGTTTGGTAAGCTCAATACCTATCTCTTCCAGATTATAATCCAGGTTAGATTTTCCACTTAATTTTCCCAGAGAATATTGCCTTTTTCGATTAAACCTCTCCGGTAGAAGCTTGCTGGCATATAGGTTACCTTTTCTATCACCATCCGCATGTATCCCTGCGGTTTGAGTAAAAGCATTCTCTCCAGAGATTGGCTTATTTGCTGCAATACGATAGGCAGAAAATGCTTCAACAGTCTTGCTTAAAGAATACAAGCCTTCCTCTTTTATGCCTGTATCGATATTCAAAAAATCCTTTATTCCCACTACTACTTCTTCTAATGGGGCGTTACCTGCTCTTTCTCCCATACCGTTCACTGTACAATGCACTCCTTTAATTCCGGCTTCAACTGCTGCAATGGTATTGGCAGTTGCTAATCCATAATCATTATGTGCATGGAAATCAAAATGTAATTCAGGATATCTTGAAATTATTTCTTTAATGAAATTATTTACTTGTGAAGGATATAAAATTCCAAGGGTATCAGGCAACATAAATCTTTGAATCTTTTCTTCTCTGAGACTATCAATAAGGTAATAGACATATTCGGGTGAATTAATCATTCCGTTTGACCAGTCCTCCAACCAAAGATTGCATATGACACCTTTTTCTTGAGCATAGGCGATGGTATTCTTTATATCTTTAACATGCTGTTCTTTTGATTTTTTTAACTGGGTGTGCAGATGTTTTGCTGAACCTTTTGCTAAAATATTATTAACCTTTCCTCCTGAACCTACAATCCATTCAACTGATTCTTTAATATCAACAAAACCCAATATCTCTACTTTGTCAGAGCATTGTTTCTCATTAGCCCACTGAATAATCTTTCGTACAGCTTCCTCTTCTCCTTCACTTACTCTGGCACTGGTAACCTCAATCTTGTCTGCCTTAACATCATCTAACAATATTTTGGCAAGAGCCAGCTTCTCTTCAGGAGAATAACTGACATTTCTCATTTGTTCCCCATCTCTTAGGGTTGTATCAATAATTTGCAATTTTGTAACCATTTTTTATCCTCTTTTGATTTAGATGCTATTTTATCAAATTATAATCAGCCAGTGATTTAATAATATTAATGTAAAATTTATTTACATTTCAATTGCCTTGATAACATCTTATTAATAGCCTTCAAGTAGGCTTTAGTGCTTGCCTCTAAAGTATCGGTACTAATACTTCTGCCAACAAATGAATTACCATTATCCTTTATCTCAACAACTGCCTCTCCCTGGGCATCTTTGCCTCTTGTCAGGGCTTTGATATAATAATCAGACAATTTGACCTTTACTCCAGTTATCCGGTCAATGGCATTAAATACTGCATCAACAGGCCCATCGCCACAGGCTGCATCTTCGTATATATCGCCTCCTTTTACTAAACTTACTGTGGCCGTCGGTAAAATGCTATTTCCAGTATTAATGTGAAAATATCTCAATTCATATATATCTTTCATGTCTTCAACTAATACCTCAGACATAAGGGCAACGAGATCTTCAGAATATATTTCTTTCTTTTTATCGGCCAACTGTTTAAACTGTTCAAAAGATTTATTAAGCTTTTCTTTGTCCAGGGTATAACCCAATTCTGATAAGCGATTTTTAAAGGCATTCCGACCTGAATGCTTACCTAAAACCAGCTGATTGCTTTCTAAACCAATTGTCTGCGGTTTCATAATTTCATAAGTAGAGGCGTCTTTCAGTATTCCCGCCTGATGTATCCCTGCTTCATGGGCAAAGGCATTCCTCCCAACGATTGCCTTATTTGGTTGGACTACAAATCCAGTTAGTCTGCTCACCAGTCTACTAGTTGGATAGATATACCTGGTATTAATATTAGTAGTCATGTTATAAAAATCTTCTCTGGTATGTAAAGCCATAACAATTTCCTCTAAAGACGCATTTCCTGCCCTTTCGCCAATGCCATTTATTGTGCATTCAATCTGCCTGGCACCATTATTTATTGCCTCCATCGAATTTGCTACAGCAAGTCCCAGATCATTATGACAATGTACGCTAACAACTGCCTGCGAAATATTCGGAACATTTTTCTTGATATCCTTAATTAAATGACCGAACTCAGTAGGCTGAGAATATCCAACCGTATCCGGAATATTAATAATTGTTGCACCAGCTCTTATTACTTCTTCGAAAATTGTATATAAAAATTCAGGGTCACTGCGGCTGGCATCTTCTGCAGAAAATTCTATATCAGGACAATAACTTTTAGCAATTTTAACTGCCTGCACAGCCTGTTCGAGAACTTCCTGGGGAGATTTCTCCAATTTAAGCTTCATATGAATTGGTGAAGTAGCAATGAAGGTGTGAATTCTTGGTTTTCGGGCTAACTTAATGGCATCCCAGGCACATTTTATATCCTGTTCAACCGCCCTGCATAAACCAGCTATAGTGGAATTTTTGATATTCTTCGCAATTGTCTCTACACCTTCAAAATCACCCGGAGAAGATATGGGGAAACCTGCTTCGATAACATCTACTTCCATTTTTTCCAAATACCTGGCAACTTCCAGTTTTTCGTTGGTATTAAGAGAAGCACCTGGACATTGCTCTCCATCGCGTAATGTAGTATCAAAAATAAATATCTTTTCAGACATATTCTTCCTCCTTTTTGATGGTATTTTATTAATTATTGTAAATATCATAAATTTCACACCCTCAAAGCGGGTGGCTTTATTTAACCATTGAAATTCACCTTATTTAATTAGGCAAATTATTCTTAGCCCTTGCTATTGCAATTCTTCCGGTTCTGACTATCTCAATAATACCGAATGGTTTTAGTAGTTCTAGTAGACCCTTTACTTTTTCCTCACCTCCAGACATTTCAATAGTCAAAGTGTCTCGGTCTACGTAGACAACTTTTGCCTTGAATATTTCCACCAATTGAATAATTTCTGCACGAATGGGCAGTGAGTCTGTATGTACTTTTACCAGAACTAATTCTCTTTCAATAATGTTTTGTGGGGATATATCCCGAACTTGTATCACATCTATTAATTTATTTAATTGTTTGCTTACCTGTTCAAGCACCTTTTCATCACCGCTGACGATAATTGTCATTCGAGAAATTCCCGGTTTTTCAGAATGACCCACCGCAATACTTTCGATATTAAAGCCTCTCCGGGTAAATAAACTGGCTACACGCACCATTACACCTGGCTGATCTTCTACAAGGATTGCAATAGTATGTTTCATTATTCTTCAACTCCCATCATCTTATTAATTGACGAACCTGGTCGGACCATTGGAAAAGTATTTTCTTCCTGGGGTATCTGACAATCTATGAGTACAAATCGTTTCATTTGAGAAGCTTTCTCTAGTATTGGGTAAAATTCTTCTTTTTTGTCTACCCTAAAACCAACTCCTCCATAACCCTCTACAATTTTCATAAAATCTGGACTTCCCGCAAGAGAAGTGGAAACATAACGTCTATTACAGAACATTTCCTGTAATTGTCTTACCATTCCCAGATATCCATTATTCATCAATACTACGATAATTGGTAAACGGTTAAAAATTGCAGTAGCCAACTCTTGAATATTCATTTGAAAACTGCCATCTCCTGATATACAAATAACCGGCTTCTGCGGAGAGCCAAATTGCGCGCCGATAGCAGCCGGTAGACCATATCCCATGGTGCCCAAACCGCCAGAAGAAATAAAAGTCCTGGGATGAATAATATTACAATAATTAGCTGCCCACATTTGATGCTGCCCTACATCAGTTACTATAACTGCATCTCCTTTAAATAATTCATTAAT
>LKUH01000170.1 GCA_001412425.1 Candidatus Cloacimonas sp. SDB | reverse complement strand
TGTTTGACGTCAAGAGAAAGTGGACAAATTAGGTTAAAAAGTTAAGAGACACTTTGTTAGAAAAAAATATTAACAAAGGAGTCCAAATGAGATCGAAAAATTCCTCAAATTCACCTCAACATATCATCAAAGATATTAAACGAAAAACCCGCAGAAAATTTTCCTCAGAAGAAAAAATTGAGATCGTACTTGAAGGTCTTCGCGGAGAAGAAACCATCGCAGCTTTATGCAGACGAGAGGGTATTAGTCCAAATCTTTATTATCGATGGAGCAAAGATTTTCTGGAAGCTGGAAAAAAGCGTCTTCAAGGTGACACTAAAAGAGAAGCTAATAGTATTGAAGTAGAAAAATTAAAGAAAGAAAACAGCCAATTAAAAGAGTTAGTTGCAGAATTGGCTTTAAAGGAGAAAGTTCTAAAAAAAAGTTTGAATGGTATGGACTAAAGATCAGCAGATATATGAGATATTCACAGTCTGAGAAAATGGAGATCATCAAATTGGTGGAAGGTTCTGATCTGTCTGTCAGGAGTACCTTAGAAGAACTTGATGTAAACAGAAGTACGTTTTATAACTGGTATAGTAAATACCTGGAATCAGGTTATGATGGCTTATCAGATAGATCTACAAGTCCCAGGCGATTTTGGAATAAGATCCCTGATTTTGTCAGAGAACAGGTAGTAGATATCGCTTTACAGGAACCAGATAAATCACCTCGTGAGTTAGCATTTTTGATTACTGATAAGTATGCTTATTTTATCTCTGAATCATCCGTTTATAGAATCCTGAAATCCTATGATCTGATTACTTCTCCTGCTTTCATATTAATATCAGCAAAGGATAAGTTCGACAATCCGACAAAGCGTGTTAATGAACTCTGGCAGACAGACTTCACATACTTTCGGATAATTGGCTGGGGCTGGTATTATTTATCAACAGTATTAGACGATTATTCGCGCTATATTATCAGTTGGAAATTATCAGATACAATGACAGCAGAGGATGTAAAAGATACACTGGACATGGCGATTGAGAAAACAGGGATCGACAAGGTGAAAGTAAAGCATAAACCCAGGTTACTCTCAGATAACGGTCCATCCTACTTATCAAAAGATCTGAAAGAATATTTGGATCAGAAACAAATGGATCATACCCGAGGAGCTCCATATCACCCTATGACCCAGGGCAAGATCGAAAGATATCATCGTACTATGAAGAATGTTGTGAAATTACAGAACTATTATTTTCCCTGGGAATTAAAGACTGAACTGAAGCAATTTGTCTGCTATTACAATAATGATAGGTATCATGAATCAATAAATAACGTAACTCCGGCAGATGTATTTTTTAATCGTTATCATGAAGTTCTGGATAATCGGAAAAGGGTTAAAATTGAAACAATGAAGCAAAGAAGAAAATATAACTTGATTTATAAACAAAGAAATTGTCTGGTTGGTTGAAATGTGTCTCTTAATTTTTCAGAGGTTGTGTCCAA